>NZ_BCBT01000002.1:0-220234 GCF_001320965.1 Pseudomonas sp. NBRC 111143
TCGAGCTGCTGGTGCGCAACTGGGATGCGCAAGCCCCGGCGCGCCTGGCGATCCAGGCGCTGGTCTACGACAGCCGCAGCCAGGGCGGGCTGCGTGCCGCGCAGCAGGACCAGCGAGACTGGTTCGACGCCACCGGCCAATGGCTGCCGGTGCTGCGCATCGACCCCAGCCAGCCCGCTGACCAAGTGTTCGGCTTCAACCTGCAGGATCAGCAGTACATCGGCTATCAGCTGGCGCAAAAGCTCAACCAGCGCTACACCAGCACCGCGTCGGCCTGCGCGGACGGCCGCGCCGCGTATTTCTGCAATGGCGTGCTGTTGCGCAACAACCAGGCAACCCCGGCGTTTCCGGCGTGGAACCCGAGCCCGGCTTCACACAAGAACAACGGGGTCTCGTTCAGCTACGTGCGTGCCGATGTGAACCTGCGACAGATCCGCGGGAACTATGCGTTCACGTTTCGCGAATTGGCAGCGCCTGCCGCCCATCGCCCGACCTTGCGCTGCGCCTACCCCTACAACGCCGGCACCTCCGGTAGCAGCGACCCTTGTACCTTCAAGGGCGAGTGCGAAAAGCTCGGCATCGACACGGTCGACGCCTGGCGTGCCAAGCACATTGGCAACCCCGCAAACAGTTGCGCCTTCGGTAACGGCGCAAAGCAGTATCAGTTGAGCATTGACGTGCGCGGCCTGCTACCCAACCGATCCGACCACAACGAAATCATGATGGCGGCCTGGCCCGACGACATCCCCACGCAAATCCCGCTGGAGTCAGTGCTCTATGCCACTGGCAGCAACGCCCTGCTCCAGGCGCAGTTCATCCAGCACGATTACTACACCCGTACCGATCACTTCCTGCCACTGCTGCGGATGAACCTGAACGACACCCGCCCCCCCTTTCAGCTACGACCCGGCCGACCAGCTTGCCATCGGAGCCCCGGCCGCCACCCACGGCCTCTGCTCCGAGGCAACCGACTGCCATGATTGAGGAAAACCATGATCAGAGACGAACTGAACAGCTACTTTCCACCGCTTGCCCGCAAGGCCCTTACCCCACTGGTGATCGCCGGCATGGTCACGCCGGTGCGTGATGCGGATGGCGGTATCAATTGCAAACTGTTGACGCAATTCGAAGAGGGTTTGCTGGTGGCGATCGACCCCTACCTCGGCATGCAGCTCAAGGACCGGCTGGAAGTCCTGTGGGACGGTGTCAGCCTGGCTGATCACGAGGTGCAACCCGACGAGTTGAATGACCGAATATTCATGTTCCTCGATACCACCCTGATGCAGACCGGCTGGGTGGAAAAGGTGTTCTGCCGACTGACCCGCGCAGGCAGCCCCCCCGAAGATTTCGAAGACTCGCCCCCACTGCGCCTGCGCATCAAGCGTGAACTGCCCGGGGGCCACGATCAGAACCCAGCGTTGCCCGGGCATTCGCAGCTACCGGCCCCCCTTCCGCCTCAAGAGATCATCGACGGCGGCGTGGACGCCAGGTGGACAGAGCGCGGCGTACCCCTCGCCATCGGCTGGTATGACTACCGTTCGGCCTGGGACAGCATACGGCTGTTCTGGGGAGGGAGAGCAATCCCCCCCCATGAATTGACCGAGGAGCAGGCTGCCGGGCGCGACCCCATCACCATCACGGTGGACAAGGCGACCATTCTGGCGGTGGGTGATTCGGCAAAACTGCTGCTCGAATACGACGTCACTGACGAAGTGGGCAACGTTTCTGAAAAACGCTCGCTGCAGCGGTATGTACGCGTGGACAGCAGCATCACCAGGCTCACCCCTCCGGTGGTGAAGGAAGCCCGGGATGGCAAGGTCGACCTGGGTATGCTTGGCGACAAGGACGCGACCGTGGAGTTCGAAGCCCGCTCACCGGTCTTCAAGTTCGGCGATACCGTGATCATCAGCTGGGCAATCCAGCAGAATGGCGTGCCCGCCCATGAGAAGGCGCAGTTGATCGACAACCTGCCCTACAAGTATGAGGTGTCCATCCCCAACCGGATCGTGCGCGAGGGTGCGAACAAGGACGTGATTGCGTCGTATACACTGCATCCCGCCAATAACGACCCTGTCTCGCCTTCCTGGCCTACGTCAGTTTTCATCGTCGGTGATGCGACGACGAGCAGCGCGCCGACCACACAGAAATGAAAAAACCACCCGGCACACGTTGCCGGGTGGGCTCCGATCGATCAGAAGCTGTAACGCAGCCCAACATTCACCCCATATGGCTGCTCGATGTCCTGCCCCTTCATGCCGTCGATTTCGGCATGCGCCGAAAACGCCTGGCTGAAGGCCACGGCCACGCCCGCGCCGAATTCGCCGCGCGATCCCGACAGGTCATTGTTGAACAGGTTGTCGTTGACCTGCACCCGGTTGGCTTTGGCGAACTCGTGGGCCACCGCCACCCTGACGTAGGGCTGTACCTGGGTACCGTTGGCCAACTGCAGATTACGGCCGACCACGCTGCCAACCTTGCCCAGCAGGGAGCGGGTCTGGTCGCCTTCAGCGCGCATGCCATTGCTCAGGTCATAGTCCTTGCCTCCGATCACTACTGCCGACAACTGGCCGTAAGGCTCGACAAACCAGTTGTCAGCCAGAGTGATGTGCCGGCCGAACTCCACCGAGCCACCCAGGCCGGTGGCGTCATAGTCGCCCTTGGCGCGGGTGGCGTCGCTCATGCTGACCTTGGCCTTGTTATGAAAACGGTTGGCCTTGAGCACGGCATCGAAGTAGTAACCACTGGCCTGATCGAGCCAGGTGGTGTAGAGGCCCGCGTAATAGCTGTCCACCGTACCCGAACTACCGCGGGTCAGATCCAGGTCGGAGCGGCTGTGGCCGGCGAGCACCCCCACTAGCCATTGGCCGTCACCCCACGGCAGCGGTGCGTCGGCGCCCAGCGAGAAGCCGCTCTGCACCTGATCGTAACCAACGCCCGACATCCCCGAGACGCTGTATTTGTTGCTGTATGCGCGCGTCCAGACCCCGGGTTTGGCACCGTTGAAACGCATTTCACCCATGCGGCTGCGCAGCGAGGTCAGCTCGCCATACCAGACCGTGGGCGCAGTGTTGAACAAGGCCAGCACCGAGCGGGTGCCGGGGCTGATGGATTTCGACTCCGGGTCCAGGAACCATTCGGTGCCGCCAGTGCCGTCGCTGCGGGAACCCAGCTTGTAGGAATAGGTACCGACGTCCACCGGTTGGTCGCCCGCCAGGTTGAACGAGGCATCGCCGGCAGCCGCCTGCACCAGGGTCAAGGCTTGGGGGTCGCGCGGGTCAACCCCCGAGCCGGCAACCGCCAGCACGTGGCTGCCCGTGGCGGTGCCGGTAACATCAAGCACATCGTGCTGATTGCTCGCCCAGTCCACGTCCATCACGAAGGTACCGTTGCCGGACAGTGTGTCCACCGTCAGCGTGTAGAACTGCCCCTCATCGCCGAATGTCACCCTGCCCTGGTCGAGCGAAAGGTTTTCCAGTTGCTGGTGGTCGACCAGCTTCCACTCCGAGCCCGATTCGATGGCCATGTTCTGCACGCCCTGCAGACGGCCGGTGAACTGCGAACCGTTGCTCAACTGCACACGGGCCGCACGGCCATCGGTCACGCCGATATCACCCTCCAGGCTGCTGCCATCAAGGGTCACGCTGGACAGGTTGCTGACATTGCCCTTCAAGTGTGAGCTGTTGGCAAGTGCAAGGGTGCCGGAGCTGCTCGCGTCGGCCGTGATATCGCCGGTCAGCGAGGCATAGTCGAAGGTAAACTGGCCAGAACTGCCATTGCTCACCGCGAAGTTGCCGGTCAGCCGGCTGGCGCTGACCAGCACGTCGGCATGGGCATCGTTATCGACTTCCAGCGCATTGCCATTGCCACCCTCGAGGGTCGAGCCATTGCGCAGTTCGACCCGGGTACGGGTGCCAGGGCTGAACTGGCCACTGACCAACAGCGCGGCGCCGCTCTGCCCTTGCACCTGGGTGTTGTCCAGGACCAACGTGCCCAGGTTGCTGCTACCGGGGTTGCCTTCGTACTGGATGCCATTGAGACCGCCGGAAATGCTGCTGTTGCGCGCCGTCACATCGGCGTTGAACGCACGCAGGCCGTAGCTGGCGCTCGATGTCCCGCGCACGACCACCCCATCGAGCGTCAGCTCACTGCCGTTCGAAACCGATACACCGCCAGTGCCCCCCGTGACAGAGCCTCCCATCATGCTGACCACCGCGCCGCTCTGGCCCGTGAATCTGGCCAGGGCCATGCCTACCCTGTCATTGCTGATATGCGAATCGCGAATGTCAGCCGTGCCGCTGGTGATGCCAAAACCGCTCGCGGCCCCGCTTTCGCCGACAATGGTGCTGCTGGTGATCCTGGCATCGGCACCGCCACCGGACAGTTGGATGCTGCCAGTGGTGCTGCCCGCATTGATATTGAGAAAAACGCTCGAGGTAGCGTTGATAGCTTGCGTAGTTGCGCCGTTTACGTTCAAGGTAGCGCCCGTGCCAAGGGTCCAGCTGTCCACTGGGTCACCCGGCGCCAGATCGACGGTTTCCCCTGGCTCGACCACGGCCGCCTGAGCCATCGGGGCTAACGCTGTCAGGCTCAGGGCGACGACCGCGCTCCAATTGACAGGCAATTGGGATCTACTCATCTCAACCTCCAAGTTGTGTGCAAAATGGCGCGAAAGGTAGCGATCTCCTCTCTTTTTTTATGCAGGAAAAGTCAACTAATAGACGGGAGAATTCCTGCAGCGCTAGGGCCCGCGGTGTTCAAGCGAGCCCTCGAGGCAGCAGGCAGGCCACCGAAGTGGCCTGCCTGCTGCGTTGCATCACGGGGCTGGACTAATGAAGCAAGCCCCACCCGCGTTCATGGAAGTGACCCAGATGGTTGTGCTTCCCTGTGCAGTCGCACCTTTCTTGGCATAGGAAGCCTTGCCAGAGCCCAGAAGGCCGACGGGTTCGATGTGCTTGGCGTACTCAGTAACGTTGATGGTAAAACCTTCCACCTCATCGGTACCGCTTAATGTGTGCTCGACCGTGAAGGCGTCCGGCAATGGAGTTGTACCGCCCACATCGGTGTAGGCCTGGAATTCGACGGTTACAACGTCACCATTGCTCAAGTTCCCGGGGTTGGCAGGGAAGAACACACGCACGTAATAGTCGGTCGGTGCACCCTCGGGGTCTGGCTTGTACGACAGGCAGTTCAGGATCGGTCGGCCACCGGAAGTGGTACCTGCGTCAGGGAACTCTGGAGCCGCCAGAACCACAGGCAGAGCTTTACTGATGTCCACCTGGCTGGTTTTCTTTTCACGGTTGCCGCCGGCGGTCAGACCGATTTCGTAGTAGACAGGCACCTGATCTGCTGACGCGTGAGATGCGACCTTGTCCCATGTGATTTCAAACTTATAGGGTTTGCCTTCATCCCCCAGCGGCGGCGAATACGTACCTACCAGGTTGTCGGCAGCCGCCCAGTAGAACCAAATGCTCTCATTGGCGCCAATCGGAGCGTAGAGGTCCACCTCAATGGTGACATCCCCACCGACATCCGCAGCCACCAATTCGTTAGGTCTGGCTGGAGTCGGGTCCGTATCCGTGGCACCGCGCACCAGCAACGCAGGCAAGTTGGGGTTCTCCGGCCCAGGTCGATCCGGGTTTTCCGGGCCAGGCACGGAGAGGTCAGTCTTGAAGACGGGGGCGTCAGCCGATTCGAACGGTGCACTGCCGCGCTCTACCCGGTATTTCACCACAGTGTCTTTGGGGCCGTTGCCCGGCGTGCTGTCATAAGCCGGTTTGAGCACCTCATCGAACGGAATCAGGATGTAGATCCACTGCCCTGGAGTCGCCCCCACTTTGTGAGGCGAAGGCGTTTCAACACCTCCCCAAGTCACATAAATGTTATCGTCCGGTTGCCAGTTCTGATAAAGCGGGACAGCGACCAACAGGAGCGTACTGCGCACGTCTTCAAGGTCGATAAGGTTATCGACCTCGGCCAGCTCGATCCGGGGAGCCTGCATCGGCACGACCGGTAGCGCCTTGAGCAACAAGGAGGTGGTGACTTCAGGGCTCGGTGGCCCTTGGTTGGTGACCTTGTCGGAAAGTTGATAGGTCAGGTACAGGTTGCCGTCCGGCAGCCTGCGCAGCAGATTACCGTCGATAGGGATCTTCCTGTCTGCCTGCAACTCGCCATCGTAAGCCCAGCCAGAAATAGGCCCTCCTGCATTGGAGAGTTTCGCCTGGACGGTGTCGCCCTTCGCTTCCCCTTCGTAATCAGGAATGGTTACCCACACGATGTTGCCATTGTCTTTCAGATACTGATCAGTGATGCCCGCAGCCGCTTCGGCATCGTATTGCGCCGGGGACGGCGCTTGATTGCGGTTGGGCGGTTCCCTGTCAATGATGATATCGGTTGGATGCGACAGCGACTCTTGCCCAGTCCAACTTTCAACCCGATAACGCAGGTTGTAGGTGCCATGCCGCTCGAAGTATTTCATGTCGAACTCGACAGAAACTTGATCGCCAGGGTCGTGAGGGCCAGGGATGTCTTTTGTGGAATCAGAACTCCAGGCCGTCGCGTCTGAGCGCTTCCACTCGAATGTGAACTTGTCGACTTCATCGGATACTGGCGAAGCACCAGGCCATATATCGATGCTGAGTTGGATGTTCTCGCCTTGCTGTTCCTTGGGCACCAGCCCGGCAAAGTCCGGATCCCCTCCCCACCAAACCGGCGTAATGGGTGGCGAAAGCGTTGGTGGTGGGTCTTGCTGCAGTGTCGAAGGGGTACGCTGTGCCTGCCTGACCTTTTGGGCATATTCAATGCGATTGCGTGCGTCTTTTTTCTTGCTCATGATTTCACTCCTGTCATAAACGGGCCTGACCTGCTGGCCGGGTCGCGAATCCACTGCGCTCATTACACTTCGCCGCCGAAGCGGCGAGGCATTATTCAAAGGCGCGCCTAAACCTGCGCCATAACGTTTCACGTGCCTGGGGCTGCGAGCGCGCAGGGCCACAGCGGCTGCCATCAGGCAAGCGGCGATCGATCTTCACCAGCCCCGGTCGAGAAAGGCCGGGTAGACCGGTGGCCTTGATCACCACATAGCGAGCGATCGCCGATCCGGCCACGATCGGCTCGATGTAAGGTGTGTAGGGCTGAACCCTGATATCCAGAAACCCTGCCGACAGGTCGGCCGCTTCGACGCGGTCCTCGAAGCGCCCCTTGGTCCCGGCGATAGGACCGACGCCGTTGAAGGATTCAAAGCCTTCCCATAGCAGGATCACCCGGTCGTTTAAATCGAACCCTCTCGTCAGTGGCACGCGCGCCCTGATGCCTTCCCAGGGTTTGTGCTCACAGAGGTAGTAGCCATTGCGGTCGGCATCGGGGAACGCTGCTTCCGGGTAGGTGCCCTGCCCCTGACCCAGGACAACGGCCGCTACCGTTTCCCGGGAGTACGGCGACTCGTTGCCAGCGAGATCACGTACCGTGTAGACGGCATGGAACACCCCGTCCGTGCCAGGCGCAGCAATCTCGGAGGCGAGCAGCTGCACGCGAACGTCCTGGGCATCGAGTTCGGCCTGGGTAATGGTCTTGGTCTTGAGTACCCCATTGGTCGGCGGGAGGGTCTGCGTCCAGTACAGCGAAAGCACATCGCCGTCTTCAGCCCCGACATAAACAGGCAGCGGCAGCCGTAGTTCGACGATGCCGCCATGGCTATCCAGATAAGCCTGGTCGATCAGCCCATGCTCGAGGTCGACTGGCAACAGCAGGGCTTCGAGGGGTTGGCCAGCGCCGGGTGGTTGGCTATCCAGAGTGACGGTACGAGGGATGCTGTCTACTGGCACGCCTGACCAGTGATCGACCTTATAGCTCACGTCAAAGCGACCATCTGTGTCCAGGAAGGCTTTGGGAACCTGGAGCGGAAACTCGACAACACTTGGGTCGACCGGCCCGGTGACGGGATGGCAAGCCACTTCGACGGCAGGCGTGCCCCAGAACAGCCTCAGCGTGTCAGTTTCGCCATCGGGGGGAGGTACCGGCCACATGGGCACGATTACATCGAGGCCATTTTCCCATTCACCTGCACGCAACAATCCGTCCGGGTCATCCGGATCGATAACAGCGGGTATGCCAGGGGCGTCCAGAGGGGCGAAATGACTCAAGTCCGCGTTGGGACCGAGCGATGGGATTTCGCGATTTGCCATGCCGGTGCGTCCTGAATAGGTTGTCAAGGTGTTGTGCTTGACGCCTATTCAATACGCACGAATCGAAGCTGCCTACTGGTAGAAATGCTAGGTGCGGGAACACGAAAACCATGCGAACTTTGCCGCAGAGCACTGTTTGAGTAGGGGATAAAACAGAACCGGCCACGCATGGGGTGGCCGGGCTCATGAGCGCACTACACCAGGAACTAGCTCAGAGCAGGGTCGATCACCATCACCAGCTTGCCCGACACCTGGTTGCTCTCAAGCTCCGCATACGCCGCCTGGGCGAACTCCACCGGATAGGTATCGACCAACTGTGGCGACAACCGCCCTTCGGCGAACAGCGGCCACACCTGCTGCTGCAGGTCGCGCAGCAACTCGGCCTTGAAGCCATCGTCACGATTGCGCAGGGTGGAACCGGTGATCTCCAGGCGCTTGCCCAGCACCAGCGCCATGTCCACTTCGAACTTGCGCCCGCCCATCAGGCCGATGATCACCCAGCGGCCGTCGCGGGCCAGCAGCTCCAGGTTGAGCGGGCCATAGCTCGCGCCTACCGGGTCGAGGATCACATCGAACGGCCCGAACCCCTTGAGCGCATCGAGGTTCTCGTTACGCACCACACCTCCTGCAGCACCCAGTGCCTTGCAATAGTCCAGGCGCTCCTGGGAGCCGACGCTGACCCATACCGGGCAACCAAACGCCTTGCCCAACTGGATGGCCGCAGAGCCCACACCGCTGGCACCAGCGTGCACCAGTACCTTCTCACCCGCCTTGGCCGCCCCGAGCTGGAAGATGTTCAGCCAGGCCGTGGCGTACACCTCAGGCAGCGCGGCCGCCTCGTGCAGGCTCAGGCCCTCGGGCACCGGCAGCACATGGCGGGCATCCACGACCACTTCTTCGGCCATGGCGCCACTGGCCAGCAGCGCACAGACTCGATCGCCCACGCGCCAATCTGCCCCCGCACCCACCTCCTCGATCACCCCGGCGCACTCCAGCCCCATGTAAGGGCTGGCGCCGGGTGGCGGCGGGTACAAACCCTTCATCTGCAACAGGTCGGCGCGGTTCAACCCGGCCGCAGCCACTCGAATGCGTACCTGCCCCGCGTCGCAAACCGGACGTTCGGCTTCGACCCAGGCTACATGTCCGTCAACGCCTTGCAATGCCTTCACAGTGCCTCCATAGTTGAGTCATGACTGAGCCCGGGATCGCCATGTCCCGGGTTTTTTGCAGTATTCAGCCGGTTTCATGGAACCGGCGTACGGAAAAGACGGCCTACTATGCGTGATCAATTGCCCCCACGTCGAATCAGCATGAAGCATTTCCTCCCCAGCACCGCCCTCGCCCTCATGGTCGGCCTCGGCAGCCTCACGCTCGGTGGCAATGCGGCCGCCGCCAACAAATGGGACAGCCTGCAGCCGGACCGCGACGAGATCGTCGCCAGCCTCAACGTGGTAGAGCTGCTCAAGCGCCATCACTACAGCAAGCCTCCGCTGGACGATGCCCGCTCGGTCATCATCTATGACAGCTACATCAAACTGCTCGATCCATCACGCAGCTATTTCATGGCCAGTGACATCGCCGAATTCGACAAGTGGAAGACGCAGTTCGACGACTTCCTCAAGAGCGGCAACCTCGACCCTGGCTTCACCATCTACAAGCGCTACCTGGACCGCGTGAAATCGCGCCTGGACTTCGCCCTGGCCGAACTGAACAAGGGCGTCGACAAGATCGACTTCACCGTCAAGGAAGACCTGCTGGTCGACCGCAAGGACGCTCCGTGGCTGAAGAACGAGGCCGAGCTCGACGACCTGTGGCGCAAGCGCGTCAAAGATGAAGTGCTGCGCCAGAAACTGGCCGGCAAGGATCCCAAGCAGATCCAGGAAACGCTCACCAAGCGCTACAAGAACCAGTTGGCGCGCCTGGACCAGACCCGTGCCGAAGACATCTTCCAGGCCTACATCAACACCTTCGCCCAGTCCTACGATCCGCACACCAACTACCTGTCGCCAGACAACGCCGAAAACTTCGACATCAACATGAGCCTGTCGCTCGAAGGCATCGGCGCGGTGCTGCAGAGCGACAACGACCAGGTCAAGATCGTGCGCCTGGTACCGGCCGGCCCTGCCGCCAAGACCAAGCAGGTCGCCCCTGCCGACAAGATCATCGGTGTCGCCCAGGGCAACAAGGAAATGGTCGACGTGGTCGGCTGGCGCCTGGACGAAGTGGTCAAGCTGATCCGTGGCCCGAAAGGCTCGGTGGTACGTCTTGAAATCATCCCGGCCAGCAACGCACCGAACGACCAGACGACCAAGATCGTTTCGATCACCCGCGAGGCGGTCAAGCTCGAGGAGCAGGCAGCGAAGAAATCGGTGCTCAAGCTCAAGCAGGACGGTCGCGACTACAAGCTCGGCATCATCGAGATCCCGGCCTTCTACCTCGACTTCAAGGCCTACCGTGCTGGCGATCCGGACTACAAGAGCACCACGCGCGACGTGAAGAAACTGCTCACCGAACTGCAGAAGGAGAAGGTCGACGGCGTGGTCATCGACCTGCGCAACAACGGCGGCGGCTCGCTCCAGGAAGCCACCGAACTGACCAGCCTGTTCATCGAGAAAGGCCCGACCGTGCTGGTACGCAACAGCGACGGCCGCGTCGACGTACTCGAGGACGAGAACCCCGGCGCCTTCTACAAGGGCCCGCTGGCACTGCTGGTCAACCGCCTCTCGGCCTCGGCCTCGGAGATCTTCGCCGGCGCCATGCAGGACTACCACCGCGCGCTGATCATCGGTGGCCAGACCTTCGGCAAGGGCACCGTGCAGACCATCCAGCCGCTCAACCATGGCGAGCTGAAACTCACCCTGGCCAAGTTCTACCGAGTCTCCGGCCAGAGCACCCAGCACCAGGGCGTACTGCCGGACATCGACTACCCGTCGATCATCGACACCAAGGAAATCGGCGAGAGCGCGCTGCCCGAAGCCATGCCATGGGACACCATCCGCCCGGTGGTCAAACCGGCAGCCGATCCGTTCAAGCCATTCCTGGCTCAGCTCAAGGCGCAGCATGAAGCCCGTAGCGTCAAGGATGCCGAGTTCACCTACATCCGCGACCGCCTGGCGCTGACCCAGCGCCTGATGAACGAGAAGACCGTCAGCCTCAACGAGCAGGATCGCCGTACCCGCCACGACGAAATCGAGGCCAAGCAACTGGCGCTGGAGAACACCCGACGCAAGGCCAAGGGCGAAGAGCCGCTCAAGGAACTGAAGAAGGTCGACGAAGACGCCCTGCCGGAGGAGAAGGACGACGCCAAGCCAGAAGATGATGCGTACCTGGCCGAAACCGGTCGCATTCTGCTCGACTACCTGCGCCTGAGCTCGCAAGTGGCGAAGAAGTAAGCGACTCGATAAGGTGATGGCAGATTAATGTGACCTGTCATCAAACAGTCATCGCACTGTCGTGAAATAGAAGGGCCGGACGCCAAAACGTCCGGCCTTTTCATTTTCAGGAAGCAGTCCATGACCGTCACCGAACAGCTCAGTGCCTTGAGCGCCATCCTGGCTCAACGCAGCATTCACAGCCTGTTCCAACCGATCATCTGCCTTTCCGAGCGACGCATCCTCGGCTATGAGGCGCTCAGCCGCGGACCGTCCAACAGCCCTCTGCATTCGCCCCTGAACCTGTTCGCCATCGCCCGCCAGGCGGGGCGCCTGAGCGAGCTGGAAGTGCTGTGCCGGGAGAACGCATGCCGACGCTTCAGCGAGCTGGGGCTCGAAGGCAAGCTGTTCCTCAATGTCTCGCCCGAGTCGCTGCTGGAGCCGCACTACCCTTCCGGGCGTACCCTGAAAATGCTCGAGCAGGTCGGTCTGCAACCCAGCCGTGTGGTGATCGAGCTGACCGAGCAAACCCCCACCGACGACTTCCAATTGCTGTCCAACGCCTTGCATCACTATCGGGACATGGGCTTTTCCATCGCGCTGGACGACCTGGGTGCCGGTTATTCGAGCTTGCGCCTGTGGTCGGAGCTGCGTCCGAACTACGTGAAGATCGACCGACACTTCATCGACGGCATCCATCAGGATCCGCTCAAACGCGAATTCGTTGGTTCCATCCTGCAGATCGCCCGCGCCTCGAAGGCCCAGGTGATTGCCGAGGGCATCGAGCTGGGCGAGGAGCTGACGGTACTGGCCGACATGGGCGTCGACCTGTTGCAAGGCTACCTGCTCGGCCGCCCTCAGGAATTCCCCCCGCGCGAGGGCCTGAATCTGCTGCCCCCGGCGCACGGCAGCGCACTGATGATCAACGAGGAAGGAAGCGACCTCGTCGCGCTGCTGATCGAGCAGCCTGCGGTTGCGCTGGACACCCCGACCCAGCAGGTGCTGGAAGCGTTTCGCCGCCAGGCCAATCTCAACTCCCTGGCCGTGCTCGATGCCCAGGGGCACCCCTGCGGTATCGTCCATCGGCATTCGTTGTCCGACGTTCTGCTCCAGCCGTTCGGCACCGACTTGTTCGCCCGCAAGCCGATCAGCCGACTGATGAACGAAGACTTCCTCGCAGTCGAGCGCAGCCAGTCGCTGCAGCAGGTCAGCCGCCTGCTCACCAGCCGCGCACGACAGCGCATCGAGGAAGATTTCATCATCACCCACGGTGGTCGCTACCAAGGACTGGGTCGAGTGATCGATGTGCTCAAGTTGATCACCGAGCAGAAGATCCAGCAGGCCCGCTACGCCAACCCCTTGACCCTGCTGCCAGGCAACGTTCCAATCCGCCAGTGCCTGACCCGCCTGCTGGAGCAACAGCGTGCAGCGGCGGTGTGCTACGTCGACATCGACAGCTTCAAACCCTTCAACGATATCTATGGCTATGCCCGCGGCGACGAGGTGTTGCTGTGCCTGGCCCAGTGCCTGAACGACAGCGTCGATCCGCGCCGCGACTTCGTCGGGCATATCGGCGGTGATGATTTCATGCTGGTCTTGGGGTCGGTCGATTGGCGCGAGCGCCTGCACCAGCTGATCGATGATTTTCTACGCGAATGTCGACGCTTCTACCGCAGCGAGCACCTGGAGGCCGGTTGCTTCATCGCCCACAACCGCCAAGGGCAGCGGGAGACCTTCCCCTTGCTGTCGCTGTCGATCGGCGTGGTTTTGCTGCGACCGGAATGCTGTGCCAGCCTGGATGCGGCGCAGTTGGCCGATCTCGCTTCGCAGGCAAAGCGCCAGGCCAAGGATACAGCCGGGCCCAGTCTGAGCCTGATCGATACCGGGGTGCTGTAGCCCTACCCTGCCGTCACTTCTTCGGGGTAAGCGAACTCGAACACCCGCACCACTTCGGATGCATGCCACGACGCCGCCTCCATGCCATCGACCGGCCCGGAAAACCGCCCGAGGCGCTCGACACACTCGAAGAAGCCGGTACGCGGCAGGCGGCTGGCCCCCTGGCTGATCACCAGCGAACTGCGCAGCGGCTGCTCGGCGCGCGCGTCGAGCAGCGCCAGGTACTCCAGGGCGGCGGTCAGGGTTTGCATGGCGGGGGTGGGCAACTCCAGGCGCTCGAGCAGCGCCCTGTAGGTGAGCAGGTGGCGTTGACGGCGGGCCAGGTCGAGCTCGTCCAGCAGGCGCTGCCATTGCTGACGACTGATCCTGACCTGGCTCATGATGGCTCGCTCCAGCCGGCGATTCCCAGGTGCCACGCCAGGCTACGCTGGATCGCCGCATCAGGCACACGCTCGCCCGACTCGATCATGGCCAGGTACGAGGGGCTGATGCCGACGCTGCGGGCCAGTTGCTCGGGGGCCAGGCCCTTGGCCTGACGCAACTGCGCCAGCTCACCCAGGGCGGGCAAGCTGGCGCTTTGCTCGATGACTTCGCCACGGCCTTCAGTGACTGCAGCCTGAGGTTCATCGCTATTGGCTGGCGCATGCCCGGCTGCCGCGAGCAGCGCCTGGTACTGGGCCCAGGGAACAACTGCATACTCGGGCTGACCGTCCCGACTGATGACCTGAATACCCATACAACCCCCTCACTGCATGTAATCCGTCGGCATAATGCTTATGCCAATTATATGACCAAGTGCAGGAGTCTGTGCAGGTCAGGCCAAAATCAAGGGTGAGGACGTTCCAGGCGCAACGCTTCCGGGCTGTCCGGCAGACGCTCGACCACACGCAGGCGCTCGGGCGACTGGCTGTCGCGCCAGGCCTTGAAGCGCGCCAGCTCGTCGCCGACGGTCTTCAGCACCCACCCCAGCACGGCGATGTCATCGAGAAAGCCGACACCGACGATCCAGTCCGGAATGGCATCCAGGGGGCTGACGAAATACAGCAGGCCAGCGACGATGGTCACCAGCGCCTTGGGGCTTACAGCACGGTACTCGCCACGCCACCAGGCCAGACACAGGCCTTGCATCAGGCGCAGGTCGTCACGCAACTGGCCCAGCTTGGGGCCCTTGCGGGCCACGGCGAACAGCAGCGCCGGCAGGCGGCCACGGCTGAGCAGGCGCTCGGCCAGCGGCAGGAAACGGGCAAAACTCCAGGGTGCGCTCATGGTGTCTCCAGCATCAGCCAGGAAGGTTATCCACATTTATTGTGGATAACCTTGTGAACAGGGCAGCATTTTCAGGCGCTAGGCGCCCACGGGGCAAGGGTCCCGCTCAGATCGGGCGTTTTTTACACAACCGTTTCAGACAGGCAAACGATTTGCTTCAGGCGTGCGGTTGGGTACGCTTCAAGGTACCTCATGCTCAGACAGTGAGACACCCGCGACGTTCGCGTCAAGCGTGCGGCCAAAATGAAAACGCCCCGTCGAAACGGGGCGTCAGGTGTCGCGGTTGCCAGATTACTTGGCCGGCGCTTCGGCAGGCTCGGCGTCCAGCTTGCTCGGGTCCTTGATGGCCAGCAGCTCGAGGTCGAACACCAGTACGGAGTTCGCCGGGATCAGCGGGCTCGGGCTCTGGGCGCCGTAAGCCAGCTCGGCCGGGATGTACAGCTTGTACTTCTCACCGACGTGCATCAGTTGCAGGCCTTCGACCCAACCTGGGATCACGCCGCTGACCGGCAGGTCGATCGGGTTGCCGCGCTCGATGGAGCTGTCGAAGACCTTGCCATCGATCAGCTTACCTTCATAGTGGACGGTAACCACATCGGTCGGCTTGGGCTGCGGGCCGTCGGCCTTCTTCACGACTTCATACTGCAGACCCGAGGCGGTAGTAACCACGCCCGGCTTCTTGGCGTTGTCCTCAAGGAACTTCTTGCCCTTGGCGGCCGCTTCCTCGCTGGCCTTGGCCAGACGCTCCTCGGCGCGTTTCTGCAGGGCGGTGAAGGCTTCAACCAGCTCTTCGTCCTTCAGACGGGCTTCTTTCTTGCCGACCGCATCCTCGATACCCAGGGCCACCGCTTTGGAGTCCAGGTCATCCATGCCTTCTTGCGCCAGGCTCTTGCCCATGTTGAGGCCGATACCGTAGGAGGCCTTCTGTGCTGGAGTCTTCAGCTCGACGCTGCTGGTCTGAGCGTCGCAGCCAGCCAGGACCAGGCCTACCAGGGCAACCGCAGCCGCCAAACGATGCTGTTTCATGCTATTTCCTTGTTCATGCGCCATGAGGGCAATCAGGGTAAAGCCGCGAGCTTATCAGGCGGCCATGACCAATGGCTACCGGCATAGGAGCGGGTTTGTGGCAGGAAGTTCCTGTATGAAGGGATGTTCATCCCACCGTGAAAATCAAGGGTAGCTGCCGGCCCGGTATTCGCCTGCCACTTCCCGCAATACCTCGCACAGCCATTGGGCGGCCAGCCCCTGCGGCAGGGCCGCGTTGCGGCAGATACCCACCGAGCCTCCCGGTTCGCGTACATCCAGGTCGAGCTCGACCAGCTCACCACGCTGCAGGTCGATCAGCACGGCGTCACGCGGTGCCACCCACACCGCATCGCTGCCCAGCAGGTAGCGCCGACTCAAAGCCAGGGACAGGGTTTCCAGGCGTTGCCCCGGCATCTGGATACCGCACTGCACGAACAGGCTATCGGCGTGCTGGCGAATGGTGGTGCCTGCTGGCGGCAGCACCAGTGCGTAGTCGCCAACCCGCGCTCGGTCCAGGGGGTGACGCGCGAGCAACGGATGGCCGGGACGCACCACCAGGCTCATGGATTCACTGTACAGGTGCTCGAACGACAGGCCCTGGATCTGCGGGCTGTCGGTCATCCGCCCGACCACCAGTTCCAGCTCGCCCAGGCGCAGTTGCCCCAGCAATTGGGCACTGACCCCGGTAGCCACACTGATCATCAACGCTTCATGACGCTGGTGCAGGCGACACAGCACCTCCGGCATCAACAATCCCTCGACCGTCGACAGCACGCCGATGCGCACCTGCGACGGCGCCCGCGCCTCGCCGCGCACCGTGCTGACGCCTTCGCGCAACGCCTGCACGCTGGGTCCGGCGTAACGCATGAAGCGGGTACCCGCCGAGGTCAGCTCGACGCCTTGTCGGGTGCGCTCGAACAGGCGCGTCTCGAGCAAGTCCTCAAGCTCCTTGAGCGTCTTGGAAATGGCCGGCTGGCTGATCGCCAGGACATCGGCCGCCCTGGCCAGACTGCCCTGACGGGCGATCTCCAGAAAGCACAGCAAATGGCGGTACTTGATGCGGGTATCGAGGTTCATGCACGGCAGTGTAACTATGTGCATGGGGGCTGCAAGTCGTCTGTGAATACCCTTTCCTACAACGACTCGATCCCATTCTGACAATGCGCAGCTTGCC
Source organism: Pseudomonas sp. NBRC 111143 (assembly GCF_001320965.1). Classification (NCBI taxonomy): domain Bacteria; kingdom Pseudomonadati; phylum Pseudomonadota; class Gammaproteobacteria; order Pseudomonadales; family Pseudomonadaceae; genus Pseudomonas; species Pseudomonas sp. NBRC 111143. Next base: position 16,914 of record NZ_BCBT01000002.1, read on the forward strand.
CTCAAGGCGCTTGGCTTTGTAGGGTGCAGCTTTCCCCGGCAAGGAGCCAACCGATGTCGCTTTACCAAACCCAGGACCTATCACTAGACCTGGGCGCAGAGCTGCCGCAGGACAGCAGCATGAACATGCTGACGTTCCCCGAGCGCGGCACCACCTTGGTGATCGCCCGCAGCCCACTCCCCGCAGACCAGTCCTTCGACATCGTCTACCGCCAGCAGCTCGAACAACTGCGCAGTCGCCTCGATGCACACATCACCGAGCCTCAAGCCACGACTTGCGGCATGGCGCAAGCCATCCAGGGCCTGGAAGTCGGCCTGCAGTTCCAGCGTGGCGAAATTCGCTCGCACCAGCGTCAACTGGCCTATCCCCATGTGCAGGCACAGCGTCTTATGGTGCTGAGCTACAGCAAGGAGACACCGCTGACGGAAAACGACCTCATGCACTGGCAAGCCATCAAGGCGAGCCTGCAGATACGCTGACACCCCTCCAGCAAGGAAGCCCGGATTCATGGCGCAGGACCTCCACGCCGCCCGCAAGGACGACCTGATACTGCACCCACCGTTGATGGCCGAGCTCACCAGCGCGCTGACCGAGGCGGTGGTCTATGCGGCCGCCACGGCCGCAGTGGGTGCGGCCTTGGGCGCCGCCGTCGCCGCCACCATCGGCACCGGCGGTGCGGCGGCTGCACTGGTGCCGGTGGCCGCCGGCCTGCTGGTAGGCGCGGCCAGTTCGCTGCCCGGCGGCGGCGACAAGAGCATCGGCGAACACATTTCCGACTTCAGTGACTGGGTGGGCAACTCGTTGTTCCCGCCCGAGCCCTATGGCGCCATCCTGACCGGCTCCGCCAACGTCCATATCAATGGCGTGCCCGCTGCCCGTGCTGCCGGCATCAGCCTGGGCGTCGAGGCTTCGCCCGACACCCCCGAGCCCCCCTCCATCCTGGAGAACGTAGGTGCCTACGCCATGTTGGGCGCCTCGATGATGCTCCCGATCATCGGCATGGCCCAGGACATCGCCAGCATCTTCAACCCGCCGATCACTACACCCGCCGATCCCGGCACCCAGGAGAGGGGCGAGGATACCATCACCTGCAGCAAGCACCCGGCCAAGAACTTCCTCGCCCAGGGTTCGGACAAGGTCTTCATCAACGGCCAGCCCGCAGTTCGGGTCGGCGACAAGACCACCTGCGACGGCCCGGTGGGCATGACCTTCTCACCCAATGTGCGCATCGGCGGCGGCACCCTGACCGTGCGCGATATCCGCGACGGCAAGAGCGCGCTGGCGAAGATCATCGGTATCGTCGCCGGCATGCTCCTCTCGCGCCGGGGTGGCAAGGCCCGCTCACGCCCAGGCAAGGCACCCAAGCCAAAGTCGATGATTCCCAAGTGCAAGGGCCATCCGGTGATCGTCTCCAGCGGTGCCAAGCTGCTCGATGGCCCTGACGACCTGGATTTCGCCCTCCCCGGCCTGCTGCCGATCGAGTGGGCCCGGCGCTATGACAGTAACGACACGCGCGGCGACGGCGTGTTCGGCCTGGGCTGGAGCCTGCCTTATGAAGTGTGCATCGAGCGTGTCCCCCACCCTGAAGGGGGCGAGCTGTGGATCTATGTCGACGAGGAAGGCACGCGTATCGAACTGGGACGCATGCAGCCAGGCAGCGCGCTGGTCAGCAGCCTCGACGGCCTGGCGTTCTTCCATCAGGATGCCGGCATCACCGTGGTCGAGGACATCTACAGCGGCCAGTACCAGGTGCTGCGCACCGACCCGCACGACTCGAGTCGTTCACGCCTGGTGCAACTGGGGGATCGCAACCTCAACCGCCTTGACCTGCTCTACGACAACGACGGCCGCCTGCAGTACCTGGTCGACACCTTTGGCCGCACGGTGGTCGAACTGCTCTACCACAGCGTGCACCCTCGCCGCGTCGGCCAGGTGCAACGTCTGTTCCTGCGCGAGGGCAACGACTTTATGGTCGAACGCCGTGAAACCCTCGCCACCTACACTTACACCCCTGCCGGTCAACTGAGCGAAGTACACGAGCCGGGCGGCCAGGTGCTGCGACGCTTCAGCTATACCCCTGAAGGCCTGATGGCCAGTCACACCCTGGCCAGCGGTGCGACCTTCCATTACCAGTGGCAGCGCTTCGCCGCCGTCCCTCGTCCGACACCGAACCTGCCGCCGCTGCTCGAGCCGCAGCCAGCCCATGAGTGGCGGGTGATCCGTCACTGGAGCGAAGACGGCGAGGACTACCACTTCCACTACGACCTGGCGCAGAGTCATACCGAGGTCACCGACAGCCTAGGTCGCAAGGACCATTTCGAGTGGGGCCCGTTGCACGAGGTATTGGTGTATGTAGATCCACTGGGCCAGCGCTGGCAGGAAGAGGTCGTCCAGGGCCAGTTGCTGGCGAGCATCGACCCGCAAGGCGCCGAGTGGCGATACCACTACGATGCACTCGGGCGCCTGATAGAAAGCCACGACCCGCTGGGGCGTTGCGAGCGCACCACCTACACCGAGCACTGGGCGCTGCCCACGCACATCAGCGATGGCGCAGGCCGCACCTATCGCAACGCTTACGACACTCGCGGCAACCTGATCAGTACCACCGATCCGCTGGGGCGCACCACGCGCTACCGTCACGATCGACAAGGCCGGGTGGAACAGGTCACCGACGCACAGGGCAAGACCCGCCAGCTGGAATGGAACGCCCGAGGGCAACTGATTCGCTACAGCGACTGCTCCAACCGCACCACCCTCTGGCGCTATGACGAGCGCGGTCACCTGAGCGAAGTCTTCAACGGTCGCAACAACCGCACCCGCTATCGTTTTGACGCCCGTGGCCACCTGCTGGAAAGCACCCGCGCAGACGGGCGCGTCGACCGCTACCAGGTAAACCTGTCGGGGCAGTTGACCCAGCACATCGACCCTGGGCAGCAGCTCACTCAATGGCACTATGACAAGCGTGGGCGCCTCAGCCAACGCACCGACGCCATGGGGCTCACCCTTCGCTTCGCCTGGGATGCGCATGACCGCCTGCAGCGTCTGGAAAACGAAAACGGCGAGCACTACGCCTTCCACTGGGATGCCCTGGACCGCCTGGCCGCCCAGCACAATCTCGATGGCGGCGGCCACAGCTATCGCTACGATGCAGCGGGCAATGTCATCGAGGCGAGGCTGCACCCGGCCCCGGACGCCGAGCCGACGTTCCCCGGCAGCCCGCCGGAACCCGAAGCGTCGATACAGTCGCAATACTTCGAGTACGACGACGCCGGGCGCCTGTTGCGCAAGCGCACCGACGACGGCGTCACCGACTACGAATATGACCTCGCCGACAACCTGCTGGCGATCACCTTCACCAACCTGCAGAGCGAGCCAAAACGGCTCGCCTTCAGCCATGACGCCCTCGGGCAACTGCTGAGCGAAACCGGTGAAGCGGGCCGGCTTGCCTACGAACATGACGAACTGGGCAACCTGCAGACCCTGACCCTGCCTGATGGCCGACGCCTCAACCATCTGTACTACGGCAGCGGCCACTTGCATCAGCTCAACCTCGACGGCCGTGTGATCTGCGATTTCGAGCGCGACGAGCTGCATGCCGAAGTCCTGCGCACACAAGGCCGGATCCAGACCCGGACCCGCTACGACAGCACCGGGCGCCTGCTGGAAAAAGCCCTGCATGTACAGGGCGCAGGCCCCGGCAGCCTGGCCCTGCTGAGCAAGCAGTATCGTTATGACGACAGTGACAACCTGATCGGCGAGGACTTCATCCAGTGTCGGCGAGCCCGCGACGGCGAGCCGACCACGCACGCCCAGATCATCGGTCGCCTGTTCGGCACCGACGCCAGCGGCAACGTCCAGCGCGGCCAGGTTCGCTACGACTATGGCCCGACAGAACGCATCCATGGCGCCAGCCGCACACAGCCTCATCGCAATGGCCAACAGGTCGAGCACTACGGCTACGACAAAGCCGGCAACCTGCTCGACGGTTACCCGATCAAGGGCTACGTACGGCACAACCGCCTGAAGGTCTACCAGGACAAGCGCTACCGCTACGACCGCTTTGGCCGCCTCAGCGAAAAACGTACTGGCGCGCACCTGATCCAGCGCTTCGAATACGACGCCGAGCACCGCCTGGTACGCGTACACCAGCAGCGCGGGCCGGTGCACGAGCGGGTGGAATTCGACTACGACCCGCTCGGCCGCAGAACCGCCAAGCGCCTCTACCGTAACGATCTCCCGACCCCTGTCAGCCAGACCCTTTTCCTCTGGCAGGGTCTGCGCCTGTTGCAGGAAATCCAGGACGACAAGCCCAGCCTGTACGTCTACGCCGACAGCGACAGCTACGACCCCCTCGCCCGCCTCGACGGCGCACCCGGCGCCGAACAGCTGCACTACTTCCACACCAATCTCGCCGGGCTGCCCGAGCAGCTCACCGATGAAAACGGCGTGACCGTGTGGCACGGTGAGTTCGAGACCTGGGGCAAGTGTCGGGAAGAATGGCACCATGCCGGGCAGAACCGTCAGCAGAACCTGAGGTTCCAGGGGCAGTACCTGGACCGGGAGACGGGGCTGCACTACAACACGTTCAGGTTCTATGATCCGGAGGTGGGGCGGTTTACGCAGCAGGATCCGATTGGGTTGATCGGCGGGGTGAACCTATATCAATACGGGGCGAATACCGCATCGTGCATTGACCCACTGGGACTGAGCGGATTCGACCCATTCGAGCATGGTGAACTCACGGATTTCCCGAAAGATCTGCATTTTGGCCAGAACAGGGCTGCGCCCCAGTTCAGCTCCATTGGTGCCCAGGTCCCTGAAATTGCAGGTAGACCTGTTCTTGACGTAGCGGATGATCTAAGAACTAATAAACTGTCTCCCGACAAGCTGCTGATCGCCTATACGAAAGATCCCGTCAGCGGCAAGTATGTAACACTCAACAACCGTGGGCTCGCTGCGCTCGTAAGCGCAAACAAATATCCAAAATATGCGATATTCGTTCCCTACCAGCATGCTCCTCCTCACCTCACAAAGGACTTCAAAAATAAACCGCCCTCGAAGTCGATTGATCTGACCCGCAACAAAGATGGGTCAGGACTCGTGACGCGCGTATCACCTTGTCCATGAACAGCACGAGATCATCGGTATGATAAAACTTCTCCCCCAGAACGTTGACTTTCTAATCAACACCACTCAACTCAACGCAAGCTACGACGAAATAGGTGTTGCATCGATTCAGGTTGAGGCTCAGCGACTCGAACACATCGAAAAGAATACCTACGCCATGGCGACGCTTGTTTTCGAACGCGTCGCTGAACTGCGCTGTATAACACTCAATTTTTTCGAGCACCAGTATCAAAACTACGAAATCCTGGGCAATCAAGATGATGAAGTAAAAACTTGGCGTGAGACCGGACTTCATCCTGACCCAAAATTCTATGAAGTCGTCGAATCAGCGCTGTTGGCAGAAAAGAATTCGCTCTATGACCCCGCCAACTTTCTTTCATTGAAGCATTACATCGTCGCGGGGTACGACAGCTACGTCGAGATCATCGCCGGCAGCTATCAATACGCTCTTGAGTAATTTTCCATGCAGAAAGACATCGCAGCGGAAGCTGATTTGTCAGAGATAAGTGCATGGCGTATGCACGAATCTCTGATTTCGCAGTATAAAGACATGAGTGCTCTAGCAAAAATCTCAGACACCGATACTGAGATGATTGCCAAACTCAGTGCGAGCCACCTGATAAGACAGGCCGAGCCCAATAGCTTATCACTTTCAAACCTCACGCCCGCACATTTGAACCTGAGCAGGCACCTGCAGGAATATTTAATCTCTTGGGCACACGAAGAAGAATAACTTGACGAATGCGCCGTGAACACCTTTGAGCGCGAGCACCCTTAGAAATACGACATGCTAAAAATAATAAAAATGCAAAATTCTTGAGCCACCAAAAAAGACAACAAATGCTTGCAACTAATCAAGAACGCCCGCGCATAAAAAATGAATCACATCCTGAGTAACAAACTTCTGACACTCAGAGTACAAAAATATGCTTCATACCTTCTTGGGGACTGATCCCGATTTCATCATATCGCTGCGCGACGATGAGCACGCCATCGAAATGCACATCGTCAGGTCGGCTCTGCCATCAAAAGGTATTTGAATCGTGGCGATGGTTCGCACTCTGCTCTGTACACTCATCGATGCGAAGAAAGGCCGGCAGCATGAGCTACTACAACGCGGGCAACATGGAGTTGTTTTCAGTCTGTTGCTCGACTTGCGCGCCAAACTTCAAGTCGGGTTGGATGGCCGTGAACCTATCTTTAGACAATCATCTCATTGGTGCAACTGAAGAGATCACGCAGATCGATACCTTTCTGAACATGATCAATGTCAAATTCGATAATTATGATCTCGATTACGCTGACTCCCTAAGAAATCTGGACAAATCAGCCGTGATTTCCCAGATCGAGCAAGGGTACGAGCACTCTCAAAACTGGATTGATTCCAGCAAAATTGGTGCGCTGTTCCTGTCGCTGAACCTGACGCCCTGCCTTGATGGCGATGTCGTGGTTCTGCTCATGCTTGAAACAACGGACCGGGTCATTTGGAGAGCTCATGACGATGACGTGGTGCGAGAAATTTTCCTGCCTCCTGGATACGTAAAAAACACACTGAACGATGTGATAAATTTTTTCAGCCCGCCCAAAAACCATGATTGATTCTTTCGAAACCACATTGCTCGAGGTGCTCGGGCTCGTCGCAGATTTCGATCCAGAGTATGCACAATGGAGCTGCAAGCTCACCGCAGAACCCCTCTGGTTGGAGTTGGTCTACTCACTGGACGGTACTGTTTCGACATCGCTGTATCTTGACGATAGGCTTCTGGCGTTCAATTACGCCAGCGGGCTGCATTGCCTTTCGATTGACGAGGACGAGATCTCATGCGACATCATGTCCGGATCACTTAGGCGAACACTCACCATCAATATCAATTCGCTAAGCGTGAGGTGGCAGGACTTATGATTCAGGACAGCCGTTGAAACCAACGCTCCCGCGAGTGCCCCTCAAGCCAAATGTGCGCGCAGCGGTAGTTGAAAGCCGTGGAGCCACGTTTATCCAAGGACCTGCAAAAGTGAGCCAGACCCGAGGTCTACGCGGTACCTGTGGGAGCGGGTTTACCCGCGAAGCAAACACTGCGGTAGATGGCACCGGCTTTGCCGGTGTTCGCGGGCAAGCCCGCTCCCACAGGTACTGCACAGGCCGGGCAGGAGCCATACCTGCTAGAAACAGCGAATCTCGACCTGCCCCCCTTCCATCCGCACCGGCCACACCCGCAACCGCTGCCCCGCATCCTCCAGGCAACGTCCATCACGCAAGCTGAAATGCTGCTTGTACAACGGCGCCGCCACCACCAGCTCGCCTTGCAGGCTGCCAATCAATCCCCGCCCGATAACATTGGCCCCTGAACGCGGGTCGCGGTTGTCCACGGCATACAGTGTCTGCTCCTGCCTGGGCAGGTAGAACAGCGCGACCTGCTCGCCATCGAGCCAGACCACCACCCCCGAATCGGCAATCAGATCATCGACCCGGCACACCGACTGCCAGATATCCTGTGGTGCAGCGACAGCATTGGACAGGTTCATCAAACGAGCTCCTCGACGGTAGGGATCAACTCCAGCGGCGTAGCCGGTCGACGCTGTTCGCGCTCACGCACGAAATGCACATCCGGGTCAGGCCGCTGGTCGTTGACGAAGGTGCGGAAGCGCTTGAGCTTCTCCGGGTCTTTCAAGGCGTTGGCCCATTCGCATTCGTAGCGGTCGACCACATGCTGCATCTGCGCTTCCAGCTCTTCGGCAAGGCCCAGGCTATCGTCAAGGATCACCGCCTTGAGATAGTCCAGCCCGCCGTCCAGCCCTTCGCGCCACACCGAGGTGCGCTGCAGTTTGTCGGCGGTGCGGATGTAGAACATCAGCACGCGGTCGATCAGGCGGATCAGGGTGTCGTCGTCCAGATCGGTGGCGAACAGTTCGGCATGGCGCGGGCGCATGCCACCGTTGCCACAAACGTACAGGTTCCAACCCTTGTCGGTGGCGATCACACCGATATCCTTGCTCTGCGCCTCGGCGCATTCACGGGTGCAGCCGGACACCGCGAACTTGAGCTTGTGCGGCGAGCGCAGGCCCTTGTAGCGGTCCTCGATGCGCAGGGCCATGGCGACGCTGTCCTGCACGCCGTAGCGGCACCAGGTGCTGCCCACGCACGACTTCACCGTGCGGGTCGACTTGCCGTAGGCATGGCCGGTCTCGAAGCCCGCCTCGATCAGCTCGCCCCAGATCAGCGGCAATTCGTGCAACTGCGCGCCGAACAGGTCTATGCGCTGGCCGCCGGTGATCTTGGTATAGAGATCATATTTCTTCGCTACCTGGCCGATCACGATCAGCTTGTCGGGGGTGATTTCACCACCCGGGATGCGCGGCACCACCGAGTAGGTGCCGTTCTTCTGCATATTGGCCATGAACGTGTCGTTGGTGTCCTGCAGCGGTACCAGCGAAGGGTCCATGATCGGCTGGTTCCAGCACGAGGCGAGGATCGAGCCCACGGTCGGCTTGCAGATGTCGCAACCGACATGCCCCTTGCCGTGGCGCTCGAGCAGCTCGTTGAAGGTACGAATCCCCTCGACCCGCACCAGCGCGTACAGCTCCTGGCGGGTGTAGGCGAAGTGCTCGCACAGGCTCTTGTCGACCGTCACGCCGCGCGCGGTCAGTTCGTGCTCGAACACCTGCTTGAGCAGCGCCGCACAACCGCCGCAGCCGCTGGCGGCCTTGGTGCAGCTCTTGACCGCCGCCAGGTCCGCGCAGCCACTGTCGATGGCCGCGCAGATCGCGCCCTTGCTGACGTTGTGGCACGAGCAGATGGTCGCGCTGTCGGGCAGGGCATCGGCGCCCAGAGTCGGCGCGCCGCCGCTCTGCGGCAGGATCAGCGCCGCCGGATCCTGCGGCAGGGCGATGCCGTTCTGTACGTACTGCAGCAGGGTGTCGTAATAGCTGTTGTCGCCGACCAGTACCGCGCCGATCACCCGCTTGCCGCTGGCGTCGACCACCAGGCGGCGGTAGCTGGCGTTGGCCTCGTCGATATAGCGGTAGCTGCGCGCGCCTGGAGTGGCGCCGTGGGCGTCGCCGATGGAGCCGACATCGACCCCCAGCAGCTTGAGCTTGGTCGACATGTCGGCACCGGTGAACTCGGCACTGGCCTCGCCGACCAGCAGCGCAGCGAGATTGCGCGCCATGCTGTAGCCCGGGGCAACCAGGCCGAATACGCTGCCGTTCCACGACGCGCACTCGCCGATGGCAAAGATCCTTGGATCGCTGGAACGGCAGTTGCCGTCGATGACCACACCGCCGCGCGGCGCGATCTCCAGCTCGCAGGCACGCCCTAGGGCGTCACGCGGACGAATACCGGCAGAGAACACGATCAGGTCGGTTTCCAGGTACTCACCACCATCGAACTTCATGCGGTGGCGATACTCTTCGCCCGGATCGATCGACTGGGTGGCGCGAGACAGATGCACACCGACCCCCAACGCTTCGATCTGCGCACGCAAGGCCGCGCCCCCTTCATGATCAAGCTGCACCGGCATCAGCCGTGGCGCGAACTCCACGACATGAGCCTCCAGCCCCAGCGACTTGAGCGCATTGGCCGCCTCAAGGCCCAGCAACCCGCCACCGACCACCACGCCACGCCGCGCCCCGGCAGCCGAGGCGCGGATGTCGTCAAGATCGTCGAGGGTGCGGTAGACCAGGCAGGCGGTACCGGTGGAGCCTTCGATCGGCGGTACGAACGGGTAGGAGCCGGTGGCGAGGATCAGTCGGTCGTAACCGTAGCGGCCCTGGGCAGTGACCACTTCGCCCAGCGTGCGGTCGATCTCCAGCACCGCTTCGTGCAAGTGCAGGTGCACGCTGTGCTGACCGTAGAATTCGGGCTCGCACATCGCCAGTGCCTCGGCGCTGCTGCCGGCGAAGTATTCCGACAGGTGCACACGGTCGTAGGCGCGCTGGCGCTCCTCGCCGAACACGCGCAGCTCGAAGCGCGTCAGGGCGCCGCGCTCGATCAGTTGCTCGACCAGGTGATGACCGACCATGCCGTTGCCGACAATGACCAGTCGCTCTCGTTGTCCGCCGTTCGCTGTTGCCTTCATAGCCGATCCTCGATCACGGTGTGCGGGGCTTGCCCGACGCAAAGACAAAAAAAGGCGCCTGGAGCCGAAGCTCCAGGCGCCTTTGCCTGTACTCATCAGTGTGAGGCCCCTGTTGATCGCCGTTGATCAGTGGGGCTGTGTTGTAAATCGTTAAAAGCAGGGAGCGTGCCAAGGTGCAATCGGTGCTGGCGCTATCGCGGGACAAGCCCGCGCCAACAGGGGATGCAGCGTTGCGCGACCTGCAGGAGCGGGCCTGACGCGCGACAGCGCCGCATGCTGCACCGCCTCAAGCCGGTGCACCGCTCCCCATCCCGGTGCACTCAATACACATCGCGTCGATAACGCTTGCTCTTGCTCAAGCCCTCGACATAAACCGCCGCCGCCTCGGCGCTCATCCGCCCGTGCTCGGCCACGACCTGGCGCAGCGCGGCATCGACATCCTTGGCCATGCGCTGGGCATCGCCGCAGATGTAGAAGTACGCCCCCGCCTCCAGCCACTGCCACAGCTCGGCACCCTGTTCGAGCATGCGCTGCTGCACGTACAGCTTCTCGGCCTGGTCACGCGAGAACGCCGTGCTCAGGCGCAGATGACCGCTGGCCTCCCAGGCCTGCAACTGCTCGCGGTAATAGAAATCGAAGGCAGCATGCTGCTCACCGAAGAACAGCCAGTTGCCGCCGCTCGCACCGCTGGCTTCGCGTTCTTCGAGAAAGGCACGAAACGGCGCGATACCGGTGCCAGGGCCAACCATGATGAGCGGCGTGGCATCGTCGTCCGGCAGTCGGAAATGCCGCGCGACCTGCGGGAAGATCGCCACCTCCAGCGCTTCGGCGCGGTCGGCGAGAAAGCTTGAGCTCACGCCCTTTCGCTGGCCATAGCGCACGGTTGAAACAGTCAGGTGCACCTGCTGTGGATGGGCCTTGGGGCTGGAGCTGATCGAGTACATGCGTGGCTGCAAGGGCTTGAGCAGGGTCAGCCAGTGCTCCAGTGACAGTTGCGGCGCGAAGGCAGCGAGCACATCGGCCAACTGCCGCCCCCACAGCCAGCCCCTGAGTTCGGCCTTGTGCTCGGGCAGCAGCAACCGACGCAGTTCACCGGCCTGCGGCGCCTGGCTGAAGGCTGCAAGCTGTTGCGAAGTGACCCGGGCGATCTCCAGGTGCCGCTCCATCGCCTCGGCCAACGGCATCACCGGCAAGTCGGGCAGTTGCACGCACGTCTGGCCATCGAGCCCCATCAGCTCGAGCAGCTCCTGGACCAGCGCCGGGCAGTTGCGCGGCCAGACACCCAGCGCGTCACCTGCCTCGTAGACCAGCCCGGTGCCTTGCAGGTCGAACACCACCTGGCGCGTTTCCTTGGTCGCTCCGGGCGCATTGAGCACACGGTTCTCGATGATGGGAGCCAGGCAGGGCTGCTGCCTGCCGAACACTGGCGCCGGCTTGGCTGTGACCTGCGCAGCGGCCGTCGGCCCCAGCAGCGGCAACAACGCCTGCAGCCATGTGACGAACGATGGATCGAAATCCGGTTCGCAATCGACCCGATCGAGCAGACGTCGGCCGCCCAGTTCAGCCAGACGCTGGTCGAGCTTGCGGCCAAAGCCGCAGAACTGGTCGTAGCTGGAATCACCCAGCGCCAGTACCGCGAAGGGCAGTGCCGCACACTGTGCCCCCTCCTCGCCCTGCAACGCCTGCCAGAACGCCGAAGCGCAGTCAGGCGCATCGCCGTCACCAAAGGTGCTGGTGATCAGCAGCACGCTGGCGGCGCCACGCAGTTGGCTGGGGCTGACGGCATCCATGCAGCTCAGCTCGACGGCCAGGCCCGCTTCGCGCAGATGCGCCGCACAGCGCTCGGCCAGCGCCTCGCCATTGCCGGTCTGCGAGGCCCACAGCACCCGGTGCCTGGCAACCTCGGCCATGGCGACCGGCGCCACCACCGGCTGGGCGAACAGGCCGGCGATCAAGCCATCGACGAACAACCGACTGGCGGGCGCCAGCGGCGCACCGGGCGGCAGACTGGGCACCCCCGCTGTGCGCACCTGCCCAAGGCCGAGTAGGAAACCCTGCAGGTAACGACGCTCCTCGTCCGCCAGGACGGGGGCCGGCAGGCTGTCCAGGCCCAGCAGGCGAGACAGGGTGTCGGTGGGCATGGGGGCAGACTCCGTAGGGATCGCGCTGGGCAGCTCGAGTGCCTCGATGCGTTCGCCTGCAACCCGCTCCAGGGTCACGGCGCAATGCTTGAAGGCCGGTTGCAGGGAGGTTGGATCGACGGCATCGCAGGTCACGGCGTTGATCGCCAGTTGCTCGCCATACAGGTCGTTCCAGTGAAAAGGGGCAAAGCAGTTGCCGACCAGCACCCGCTCGCTGATGCGTGCCGGCAGCACGGCCTGGCCGCGGCGCGAGCGGATCGCCACCTGGTCCTTGTCGGCGATGCCCAGGCGTCGGGCGTCCTCGGGATTGATCTCGACGAAGGGGCCGGGCTCGAGCTTGTTCAGGCTCGGCACCTTGCCGGTCTTGGTCAGGGTGTGCCACTGGTGCTGCACGCGGCCGGTGTTGAGCACCAGCGGAAAGTCGGCATCCGGCAGCTCGGCCGGCGCCAGCCAGGGCCGGGCAAAGAACCGCGCCTTGCCATTGGGGGTAGGAAAGGCCAGCGCGGGCCGCTCGCCTTGAGCGTCGTGCAGCAGCGCCTGGCTGCTGCCGTCATTGAGGTAGCGCAGCGGGCTGCGGTCGTCCGCGCGCCCGGGCGCACTTGGCCACTGGCGCGGCTTGTCGCGTAGCTCGGCGTAGCCGATGCCACGCAGGTCATAGCCGGTGGCGGGGTTCCAGAAACAGCGGATCTCGTCGTACACCGCTTCGGCATCGGCATAGCTGAACGCCTCGGCATAGCCCATGGCACAGGCGATGCGGGCGATGATGCGCCAATCCTCAAGGCTTTCGCCGGGCGCTGCGACCGCACGCGGCATCAGGGTGAGGTTGCGCTCGCTGTTGATCATCACACCCTCGCCCTCGGCCCACAACGCGGCCGGCAGCAGGATATCGGCATGGCGGTTGGTCTCGGTGTCGAGGAAGGCGTCCTGGGCGATCACCAACTGCGCCTCGTGCAGGCCGTCGATCACCTGCTGGCGGTTGGCGACACTGGCCACCGGGTTGCTGCAGATGATCCAGCAGGCCTTCACTTGCCCGGCCTTCATCTGCTCGAACAGCGCCACCGTGCCTTCACCGCCTTCACTGCGCAGCGCGCCCGGCGCCAGGCCCCACTGCTGCTCGACGAACGCACGGTCGCCCGCCACCTGCGCCGAACGCTGGCCCGGCAGGCCCGGGCCCATGTAGCCCATCTCACGGCCGCCCATGGCGTTGGGCTGGCCGGTCAGCGAGAACGGTCCGCTGCCAGGTCGGCAAATCGCGCCGGTGGCCAGGTGCAGGTTGCACAGCGCGTTGCTGTGCCAGGTGCCATGGATGCTCTGGTTGAGGCCCATGGTCCAGCAGCTCATCCACTCCGACGCCCCACCGATCCAGGCAGCCGCCTGACGGATATCGGCCTCGGCAAGGCCGGTCAGGGCCGCGACCCGTTCGGGGGCGTAGTCGGCGAGAAACGCAGGCATCTCGTCCCAGCCCTCGGTGTGGCGGGCGATGAAGTCGATGTCTGTATGGCCGTTCTCGTGCAACAGGTAGAGCAAGCCGTTGAGCAGAGCCAGATCACTGCCCGGGCGCACTTGCAGGAACAGGTCGGCCTTGTCGGCGGTGGCACTGCGACGCGGATCGACGACGATCAGCCGAGCCCCGGCCTTCACTCGGTCGAGCAGGCGCAGGAACAGGATCGGATGACAGTCGGCCATGTTGGCGCCAATGACGAAGAATACCTCGGCACGCTCGAAATCCTGGTAGCTGCCCGGCGGGCCGTCGGCGCCCAGCGACTGCTTGTAGCCGCTGCCGGCACTGGCCATGCACAGCCGCGAGTTGGATTCGATATGGCGGGTGCGGATAAAGCCCTTGGCCAGCTTGTTGGCCAGGTATTGAGCCTCCAGCGACATCTGCCCGGACACATAGAGCGCCACGGCATCCGGCCCGTGCTCGTCGATGATCGCGCGCAGGCGCGCGGCCGACTGCGCAATGGCGTCGTCCATGCCGGTGCGCACCGGCTGCTGGCTGCGCTGCTGGCGCACGAAGGCGTGCTCCATGCGTCCGGCAGCGGACAACGGCAGATGTGCGGTGAGGCCTTTGGTGCACAGGCGTCCGAAGTTGCTCGGGTGCTGTTTGTCACCGCTGATCTTGACCACCTGGTCCTCGGCCACGGTCATGACAATGCCGCACCCGACCCCGCAATACGGGCAAACGCTGCGCACCTCGCTGCTGCTCATGGGCGGTCTCCCTGAAAACGCAAAAGGCGCCGGCTACCCGGCTTGCAGGGCAAGCGGGGTAACACGGCGCCTTTGTCGTGAGATGTAGGGCCCCTCGGCGTTGAGGGGTCCGGATGCAGCTGAATCAGCAATTTGCGGGCCAGTTGCGCAATGGCGGTGGCCTTGGCGCGGGCAACCCGCACCCACAGGCCTGCGCAGCACAGAGGGCGGACCGCCCCGCGAAAACATCGACGCGATATCCGCCCCGTCTTGATGCCGCCGCGCACCAGAAGATGACACGACGCCCAACCGACTATATGATTCGTATACGTTTCATATACCAGGAAGACTTCCCATGGGCATCGTCAAGATCTGCGACGACCTCCACGAAGACCTGCGCATCGCCAGCGCCGCGATGTCGCGCTCGATCAACGCCCAGGCCGAACACTGGATCCGCATCGGCATGCTCGCCGAACTGCACCCCCAGGCCACCTACCAGGAACTGCTGCGTCAACTGCTGCGCCAGGAACAAGCGAATCTCAAGGAGCTGCTGCAATGAGCGAGGTGATACTCAAGAACCCAGAGCAACTGGCACTGATGCGCAGGGCTGGGCAGTTGCTGGCACAGGTGTTCGCCGACCTTGACGGTTTCATCCGCGCCGGGGTGACCACGATGCAGATCAATGACCGCGCCGAAGCCTTCATCGTCGAGACGCTCAAGGCGCGCCCGGCGAGCAAGGGCCAGTATGGCTTCCCCTATTCGCTGAACACCTCGGTGGACCAGGTCGTCTGCCACGGCATGCCCAAGGTTGACGAGGTGCTGCAGGAAGGCTCGATCATCAACGTCGACATCACCCTGGAACAGGGCGGCTATATCGCCGACTCATCGAAGATGTACCGCATCGGCGCAATCAGCGAGGAGGCCCGGCGTCTGGTCGACACCACCTACGAGGCGCTGTGGAAAGGCATCGAACAGGTGCGCCCCGGCGCCACCCTGGGCGATATCGGCCATGCCATCCAGCAGTTCGCCGAGGCGGCGGGCTACAGCGTGGTACGCGAGTACTGCGGCCACGGTATCGGCCGGCAGATGCACGAAGCGCCGCAGGTGCTGCACTACGGCCAGCGCGGCATGGGCCTGAAACTCAAGCCCGGGATGGTGTTCACCATCGAGCCGATGATCAACCAGGGCGCTCGCGGCACGCGCACGCTGAAAGATGGCTGGACGGTGATCACCCGCGATGGCGGGCTGTCGGCGCAGTGGGAACACACCGTCGCGGTGACCGAGCAGGGCTATGAAGTGCTGACGCTGCGAGCGGAAGAAAGCCGGCGTTGAGGCCTGCGTAGACGGCCCCCTTGCTGCCTCTCTACAATCGCGCCACACCCCTCGCCCCGGACACTCTTCATGGACGAATCCGCACAGCATTGGCTGCATGCCCTCTCCGCCCCGATGGCCGCACTCAACGGTGCCAGCTACACCGCCGCCGAATACTTCGAAGGCGAAGACCAGACCGACCTGGAAAGCGGCTGGGGCATCAGCACCCGTGCCCAGTTGCTCGACGTGCTCGGCATGGCCGACAACGGTCACGCCAGCGAGATGAGCAACGCCTACTGGCAGTTCCAGCGCTGCCTGCCAAGCCAGTGGCAGGCACTGCTCGCTACGCTGACACCACGTGACCAAGTCAAGTACAACTACGCCGCCCGCACCTTTCCCGACTGCGGCCCGGGCGGAACCCGCGCCTGGGACATCGGACGCATGAGCTTTCTGCTGCGCGCCGGGGTGAAAAAGGGCCATATCAGCCGCGACGAAAGCCTCTACCTGCACTATCGCCTGGCCTTGCGCGCTCGCCATTACTACAACCGCTGGGACAGCTACATCGCCGGGTACCTGTTCGGCAAGGCGCTGTGGAATGTCTCCGACAGCAGCGACGAAACGTTCGCCGCCAACCTGGAGCGTCAGGGCAACGAACACTGGAATCGCTGCATTGCCCTGAACCTGAGGATCGGCGCCAACGCGCTGCTCGCCGACCTGCCCTGGGAACTGCCGTTGCCTGAGCCGGAACGCCCGACATCACTGGAAGAGGACTGCTGGTCATGAGTTGCTGGATTCGCCTGGGCATCGAGCCGACCCAGGACCTCGACACCATCCGCCAGGCCTACCGCGGCCGCCTGCCGACGCACCATCCGGAAACCGATCCCGAAGGCTTCCAGGCCCTGCGCGCCGCCTACGAGGAAGCACAGCGCCTGGCCCGCGAACACGCCGAAACCGGCGCGGCGCCCGAGCAGCAAGCAGCCGAAGGGCAGACCGAAGCGTCCACCAGCGAAGCCTTCGAGGCGTTCCATGCACTGCTCGAAGACTCCACTCGCCGTTACGAACCCCAAGCCTGGCAGGACTACATCGCCCAGCTCGACGAACTGCCCTTGGAGCAACTGGAAGACCTCAGCTGGCGACTGCTGCACAACCTGCGCAACTGCGGACCGATCTCGTACCAGTGCGCACGCCTGCTGGCCCAGCGCATGGGCTGGGCCGAGCAGTTGTTGCGCCTGGCGCCGGAAGATGCCCAGGAGATAGAGGCCTTCCTGCAGCGCATCGAGGAACCCGATCCCTTCGACACCCGCCTGATGCACAGCTGGTCCCCCGCCGCGCAACTGGAAACCCTTTGGTACTTCCGCAGCCTCGGCTACTACCATCAGGAGCGCCCGCTGTTCGAGTACGCACAGTTCGCCGGTTGCCACACCTGCGTGGCGTTCCCCGACGACGAGCATCTGGTTCAGCGCCTGACCGAACAGTTCAGCCAAGTGGGTATCGGCAGCCTCACCCTGCATGCACGCCTGCAGCTCCAGCACCAGCAGGCGCCGGACGACGTCGACCTGCTGTTCTTGCTGGCCCGCCAGGCCGACGCCCTGGGCGCCGAGCAGCAAGCCCTGGACTGCTGGCTACGGCTGTGGCGCGAACACCGCCACCCGCAGGCCGAACGCTGGCTGCTCGACCTCTGCGCGCGCTACCAGCCGCAGCGCCTGCCACTGCTGATCCAGGCCCTCGACCAGCAGAGCACGCCCGACACCTGGCCCGCCGACCTGGCCGATCCGGCACAGGTCCTGGGCAGCCCGGCACAGTCGCCGCAGACACTGGCGCGCTGGTCCGAAGCCTCGCGCCTGGGCCTTGAGGGTATCGCCGCCACCTACATCGACTGGCGCCTGGACGGCGACGACGAACTGCCGCTGCTCGCCTGGCTGCTGCCCAACCAGGACGATCGCGAATTGCACCGCCGCTACTGGCAGGCCTGGGCCCTGCAACGCGGCGAAGCCGGCTTGCTGCGCACCATTGTCGATGAGCGCCTGGGCAACGACCCGCTCGATGCCTTGATCCTCGAAGGCTTCCAGCGCCAGGCGGCGCAGCAACTGCATTGGCTCGAACACTCACCGGTGGCGCGTGCACTGGTGGAGTATTGCGCACGTGACGAGGGGCCGGTGGAACTGCCAGAGGCGCTCAAGTCCGACGCACTGCACCCGGCTTGCCGCGAGTGGCTGCGGCGCATGCGGGTTTATTCGCCACGAGCGCTGGGCGAGCTGAACGAGCATTTCGACATGCGCCGCATGTTCACCGTGCCATTCGGCCTGGTGCTGATGGAAGAACTGGCACTGAACGGCATCGAGCTGCCGCCGATGGTGGAGGGCGAAGCACTGTGGAACTGGCATCGCCAGCAGTTGTTCATGCTGGCCACGGCGCAACAGCCGCAACGCTGGCTGGACCTGGCGCCACCGCAACTGGCCGCCCAGCTCACCTACCCGAGCGACCATCCGTTCGCCCCCCTGCACAAGGTGCTGATCGCCCGTCAGGCTCAGTTCAACGAACACAATGCCCTGCTCGGCTGGATGGACGACCGCGACCCGCTGCAGGCCCTGGTCGCCAGCCGCCTGCACACACTGGGTTACGTGTTCGGCAGCACTCGCCTGCCCAGCGCGGTACGTCTGCTCGAATGCCTGGAAGAAGACGTCGGTGCCCTCGACGGCCACCCACTGGGCTACATGCTGCTATGCGCAGTGCTGTACCACGACCCAGAGCTCGATGCTCAACAGCGCGCCCGCTTGCGCGATCGCCTCGAGGCGCTGAACAACAACAGCCCCTGGTTCGCCCCGCTGCGCGATGGCCTGATCGCCGGCAAGGTCAAACGTCCGCCGCGCCAAGCCGTAGAGCAGGAAGAGAAGGTCGACGGCAAGCTGCTTAACGAGATCCTCGACGCCTTCAATCACCTGGTCAAATCCGCATCCCCGCCAGGCACGCGCAGCCTGATGCGCCTGCAGAAAGCCAAGGATGACCCGGACCAGGACACCGGCCTGCGCTGCGCCAGCATGGCGATACTGGCTCGCGCCGAACGCTTGCTGATGGCCCGTGTCAGTCAGACGCCGGTACCCTCCTGGGCATTCTGGCGCCTGGACAGCCGCCTCAATCGCAGCGACCTGATCGCCCACGTGATCGTGATGCTGCTGGCGGGCACGGTGCTGACTACCGCGACCAAGAGCCCGATGCTCTGGACCCTTGTCGTGTTGCTGCTGTTGACATCCTTCCTGCGGCGCTTGCGCGACTTGGGCCAGGGCGTCTGGGCACTGGTGGGGTTGCTGGCCGTCAGCCGCCTGCTGCCATTCGCACCGCTGCTTCTGGTGGGGCTACCCGGCGACAAGCTGGCCAACCGCTATGGCCCTTCACCGGACGACCCCGACCAGTTGCAACTGGGCCTGCAAGTGGCCCTGCGGCGCCTGAACCATCCCTGATCAGTAGCGCAGCTCGTCCAGCGCCTGGCTCAACTGCTGGCGCTGGCGACTGATCTCGGTGGCCTGCTGGCCAGCGAGCACGGCATTGAAGGCGTCCAGCCAACTGCCGATGAGGTCGCGCTCATCGCCCAGGCTCTGCATCCAGGCGCGCTCCAGGCGGGCCAGCAGGGTGCGGTTGGGCAAGGCGTCGCGCGGGTGGATCTTCAATCTCGCCAGACGCTCGTGGCTGGCCTGGCGGGCGTCACTGTCCAGCCCGGTCGGGCTGCGGTCGATGCTGTGGCTGTGCTTGTGTCCGGTTTCGAGGAACGTCACGTCCACTTCGAGCAGGCCATTGATGTCGTAGCTGAAGCGCACATCCAGCGACTGCACCTGGCCGGTCGGCTGCAACGGAATCTCGAAACTGTCGACCAGAATGTTGTCGCGCACCCAGGGCCGCTCGCCCTGGTACACGGCGATGCGCACCACTTTCTGCTCGGGATGGCTGCTGTAGAAGCGCTGCACACGCGAGGTGGGGATCACCGTGTTGCGCTCGATGATCGGGGTAAAGGCCCCGGACACGTCCTCGCCACGGGACGAGGCGACCCCCAGGGTGTAAGGACAGACATCGGTCAGGATCAACTCGTCGATCGCCGAATCCCGCGCCTTGCAGGCTGCCTGGCTGGCGGCGCCAAGAGCGACGATGGTGTCCGGATCGAGGTGGCGGTACGGCAGGCGGCCGAACAGCTTGGCCACCAGTTGCTGGATCTGCGGCATGCGCGTGGCCCCGCCGACCAGCACCAGGCTGTCCAGTTCGCGCGGGCTCAGGCGCGCATCACGCAGGGCCTGCTCGATGGGGGTCCGTACCCGTGCCAGCAACGGCGCCCAGATCGACTGCAGCCGGGTCTGGTCAAGCACCCATTCGCGGGCCTGGCCATCGCCGCTCCAGTGCAGGGTGCGACTGCCCTCGCCCACCTCGCGTTTCAGCTGCTCGATCGCATCATGCAGGCTCGACAGCGCCTGGGGCTCCAGGGTTTCGGCACTGAGGTTCCAGTCACGCAGGCAGGCATTGAGCAAGGCCTCGGTGAAGTCCTCGCCCCCCAGATAGTTGTCACCGGTTGAGGCATGCACCTCGATCAGCGGCAAGGCGTATTCCAGCACAGTGACGTCAAAGGTCCCGCCGCCCAGGTCGAACACCAGGGTGCGCTCGAACTTCTGCTCGTGCAGCCCGTAGGCCATGGCGGCCGCGGTCGGCTCGTTGATCAGGCGCTGCACCTTCAGCCCCGCCAGCTCCGCAGCGAAGACCGTGCGCTTGCGCTGTTCGTCGCTGAAATAGGCCGGCACCGAAATCACCGCTTCACTGACCGGGCACCCCAGATACGCCTCGGCATCCTGCTTCAACGCGCCCAGCACCAGAGCCGAGAGTTCTTCCGGGGTGAAGCGGTGCTCGCCGAGCTCGAAGCGCTTGTCACTGCCCATGAAGCGCTTGAAGGCCGCAGCGGTGCGATGGGGGTGGGTGGTCAGGCGGGCGCGGGCGGCGCTGCCCACCAGGATGCTGCCGTCGTCGTCGACGCTGACCACCGACGGCGTCAGCACCTCGCCCACGGCGTTGGTGATCAGCTGCGCCTTGCCGTCCTGCCAGACCGCGATAAGGCTGTTGGTGGTCCCAAGGTCGATACCCAGCAGTGGGGTCGACGGCGTGGGCGTTGGAGAGGTGCTGGCATCCTGCATGGTCGGTCTCTGCTTGCAAGGTAGAGCCGGCGCGCGGCCTGCTGGCTGCATCCGGCGTGTAGGGGGATTCTGACGCAATGAGCCAGCGAGTTGAAGGCGTAGATGCGAACCCGGCGTGCCTGCTGACCCAGGGCGGCACCAGGGACGGAAAAAATATTCATCGAACACGGGAATAGAAGCCGACACCGGGGCGTTGTCCCTGCATGGCCGATGCATAAGGCCATCATTCCCCCGAACGGATTCGGATAACCGCCAGAGGAATCTCTCATGTTGAAGAAAAGCGCACTCGTTCTTTCATTGGCTCTGACCTGCGTGTCTGGCCTGGCCTTGGCTGATGCCCCCGCGAAGGTCGGCGACAGCGCCCTGGGCAAGGTCCTGGTCGACAGCAAAGGCCTGACCCTCTACACCTTCACCAAGGACAGCGCTGGCAAGTCGGCGTGCAACGGTCAATGTGCGCAGAATTGGCCGCCACTGGCCGCCGGCCCCTACGCAAAGGCCGCCGATGGCTACAGCGTGATTACCCGCGACGATGGCAGCAAGCAGTGGGCTTACAAAGACCAGCCGCTGTACGGCTGGGTCAAGGACCAGAAGCCGGGCGATACCACCGGCGAAGGGGTCGGCCAGGTCTGGCACGTGGCCAAACCCTGAAGCTGAAACACCACGGGGCTATCGATGGACAGCCCCGTGGTGTTTGTGCAAGACAGAAACAAAAAAAGCGACCCTAAGGTCGCTTTCTTTGTGGCTTCCGGGTGTTCAGTGGGCCCTGGAAGCTGGAATATGGCGCAGCGGACGGGACTCGAACCCGCGACCCCCGGCGTGACAGGCCGGTATTCTAACCGACTGAACTACCGCTGCGCTATACATCGAGTGGTGGGTGATGACGGGATCGAACCGCCGACCCTCTGCTTGTAAGGCAGATGCTCTCCCGGCTGAGCTAATCACCCTTCGTCTCGGTGTGGCGCGCATTCTACGGAGGACCCTGTACCCTGGCAAGCACTTTTTTCAAATTTTTTATCTGATCTTTCAAAGACCTATGAATAAGTCACTGCTGGCCCTCTGACAGGGTTGGCCTGCAACCACTGCTCGGAGAATAATGCCCGCCTTATGTATTAAGGAGAGATTCCCCCTCATGTGGTTCAAGAACCTGCTGACCTACCGCCTGACCCAGGATGTCCCGTTCGAGCCTGAAGCGCTGGAGACCGCCTTGGCCAGCAAGCCGGCCCGCCCCTGCGCCAGCCAGGAGCTGACCACTTACGGCTTCGTCGCTCCGTTCGGCAAGGGCGAAGACGCTCCCCTGGTACACGTCAGCGGTGAATTCCTGTTGATTGCCGCACGCAAGGAAGAACGCATCCTGCCCAGCAGCGTGGTCAACGATGCGGTCAAGGAGAAGGTCGAGGAGATCGAGACCGAGCAGATGCGCAAGGTCTACAAGAAGGAACGCGACCAGATCAAGGACGAGATCATCCAGGCCTTCCTGCCGCGTGCTTTCATCCGCCGCTCGATGATCTTCGCTGCCATCGCCCCGCGCCAAGGCCTGATCCTGGTCAACTCGGCCAGCGCCAAGCGCGCCGAAGACCTGCTCTCCACGCTGCGTGAAGTCATGGGTTCGCTGCCGGTGCGCCCGGCCACCGTGAAGATCGCCCCGACCGCGACGATGACCGACTGGGTCAAGTCGCAGCAGCCTGCCGAAGGCTTCTATCCACTGGATGAATGCGAGCTGCGCGACACCGCCGAAGACGGTGGCATCGTGCGCTGCAAGCGCCAGGACCTGGCCAGCGAGGAAATCCAGTTGCACCTGAGCACCGGCAAGCTGGTCACGCAACTGGCCCTGGCCTGGCAAGACAAACTGTCGTTCGTGCTCGACGACAAGATGGTGATCAAGCGCCTGAAGTTCGAGGAATTGCTGCAGGAGCAGGCCGAGCAGGATGGTGGCGACGAAGCCGCGCAACAGTTCGACGCAAGCTTCCTGCTGATGATGATGACCCTCAACGAATTCCTGCCGGTGCTGTTCGAAGCCCTGGGTGGGGAAGAGATTCCGCAGGGGGTCTGATTCAGGTTGAAAAGCCGGTGCTGGGTGGTTGTGCGGTCGCCAGCACCGACTTGTCCCGCGAAAGGGCCAGTGAATTTCACAAAGCTATAAATAGAAAAGGAATCCCCCATGCGCGCCCTCGCCGCCTTCAGCCGTTTCGTCGGTAACACCTTCGCCCTCTGGGTCTTGGTGTTCGCCTGCCTGGCCTTCCTGCAACCGCAATGGTTCATCGCCCTGAAGGTAGCCATCGTGCCACTGCTGGGGCTGGTGATGTTCGGCATGGGCCTTACGCTCAAGCTCGACGACTTCGCCGCCCTCGCCCGTCAACCCTGGCGCGTGGCGCTGGGAGTGGTGGCGCATTTCGTGATCATGCCGGGCGTTGCCTGGCTGCTGTGCCAACTGTTTCACCTGCCACCGGAAATCGCCGTGGGCGTGATCCTGGTCGGCTGCTGCCCGAGCGGCACCGCCTCGAACGTGATGGTCTGGCTGTCGAAGGGCGACCTGGCATTGGCCGTGGCCATCGCCGCAGTCACCACCCTGCTCGCGCCCTTGCTGACCCCGGCGCTGATCTGGTTCCTGGCCTCGGCCTGGCTGCCGGTCTCGTTCATGGACATGTTCTGGTCGATCCTGCAGTTGGTGATGCTGCCGATCGTGCTCGGCGTGCTGGCGCAGAAGCTGCTCGGTGCGCGGGTGCAACTGGCGGTGCAGGTGCTGCCACTGGTGTCGGTGGTGAGCATCGTGATGATCGTCTGCGCGGTGGTCGCGGCCAGCCAGGCGAAGATCGCCGAGTCCGGCCTGCTGATCATGGCGGTGGTGATCCTGCACAACAGCTTCGGCTTCCTGCTGGGCTATCTGACCGGCAAGCTGTGCAAGCTGCCCCTGGCCCAGCGCAAGTCGCTGGCGCTGGAGGTGGGGATGCAGAACTCAGGCTTGGGCGCGGCCCTGGCAGCGGCGCATTTCTCACCGCTGGCGGCGGTGCCCAGCGCGCTGTTCAGCGTCTGGCACAACATCTCCGGGGCCTTGCTCTCGACCTGGTTCAGGCGCATGGAAGAGCCTCGCGGTGCCGGGGAGGAACAGGCGCAGGTCGGGCGCTGAGCAAGCGGGCCTCTTCGCGGGCAAGCCCGCTCCCACAAGGTATACAGCTGTCTTGAGTTTGGGAGCGGCGGTTCGCCGCCGCGACTTGCCCGCGAAGAGGCCCGGACAGGCGCCACTTGCTTGTCACCCGGCAGATGTGCAATATAGTGCGCACTGTGAGGACGACCTCACGACGCAAGGCGTGACCAATCCGGGGACGGCCCCATCTTTCAACGATGGAGAATCATCATGTCCTGGATCATCCTGTTCTTCGCCGGCCTGTTCGAAGTCGGCTGGGCTATCGGCCTCAAATACACCGATGGCTTCACTCGCCCACTCCCCACTGCACTGACCGTCGCCGCCATGGCCGTGAGCCTGGGCCTGCTGGGCCTGGCCATGAAGGAATTGCCGCTGGGCACTGCCTACGCCATCTGGACCGGCGTCGGCGCAGTCGGCACGGTAATCGCCGGCATCATCCTGTTCGGCGAATCCATGGCATTGGTGCGCCTGATCAGCGTTACGCTGATCGTCGCCGGCCTGATCGGCCTGAAGGTCAGCGCCAGCTGACCTTCCACCCCTTCCCTCAACGCAAGTCGCCGCGCAAGGCACTGACTTCCTCGCGCAGCGCTTCAGGCTGGGCCGCCTCCACCGGGATGGCGGCACCCGCCACCAGGGTCACCCGCGACCACAATCGACGCAGGAAGCCCTTGGCCGGATCACGGCTGAAAAAACTCCCCCACAACCCCTGCAAGGCCAGCGGAATCACCGGCACCGGCGTTTCCTGGAGAATCCGGCTGACGCCCCCCTTGAACACATCGATCTCACCATCGGCGGTCAGCTTGCCTTCCGGGAAGATGCACACCACCTCACCGGCCTGCAGGTACTCGGCAATGCGCGCAAAGGCCCGCTCGTACGTCGCCTCGTCCTCGCTGCGCCCGGCAATCGGAATGGCCCCGGCAGTGCGGAACACGAAGTTGAGCACCGGCAGGTTGTAGATCTTGTAGTACATGACGAAACGGATCGGGCGACGGATCGCACCGCCGATCAGCAGCGCATCGACGAACGACACATGGTTGCACACCAACAGCGCCGCCCCCTCGTCAGGGATACGATCGAGATCGCGGTGCTCGACGCGGTACATCGAATGGCTGAGCAACCAGATCAGGAAGCGCATGGTGAACTCAGGAACAATGCGGAAGATGTAGGCGTTGACCGCAATGTTGAGCAGCGACACCACCAGGAACAGCTGCGGGATGCTGAGGTCGGCCAGGCTCAAGAGGACGATGGTGACGATCGCCGAGACCACCATGAACAGGGCATTGAGGATGTTGTTCGCGGCGATCACCCGGGCGCGCTGGTCTTCAGGCGTACGCGCCTGGATCAGGGCGTAGAGCGGCACGATGTAGAAACCGCCGAACACACCAAGCCCGACGATCGAGACCATGATCCACCAGGCCTGGCTCATGCCCAACAGGCTCAGCCAATCGTGCGGCGCAGCAGCGGCCGGCACGTCACCCGAATGCCACCACCAGAGCAGACCGAACAGGGTCAGGCCGAAAGAGCCGAACGGCACAAGGCCGATCTCCACCTTGCGCCCACTCAGGCGTTCGCACAGCAACGAACCGACGGCAATGCCCACCGAGAACAGCGTCAGCACCAGCGTGACCACGGTCTCGTCGCCGTGCAGCCAGTCCTTGGCATAGGCCGGGATCTGCGTAAGGTAGATCGCCCCGAGGAACCAGAACCACGAGTTGCCGACGATCGAGCGCGACACCGCGGGGGTTTGCCCCAGGCCCAGGCGCAGGGTGGCCCAGGACTGCTTGAAGATATTCCAATCCAGCTTCATCTGCGGCGCCACCGCCGCCGCCCGCGGGATCCAGCGGCTGGCCAGGTAGCCGAGCACCGCAGTGCCGACGATGCCACCGGCCACCACCGTGGCGTAGTTGCCCGAGGACATCATCACCCCGGCACCGATGGTGCCGGCCAGAATCGCCAGGAAGGTGCCCATTTCCACCAGCCCGTTGCCGCCGACCAGTTCGTCTTCGCGCAAGGCCTGAGGCAGGATCGAGTACTTCACCGGCCCGAACAGCGCCGAATGAGTGCCCATGGCGAACAATGTCAGCAGCATCAGTTCCAGGTGATCACTGAGAAAGCCCACCGCGCCGATCAACATGATCACCACTTCAGCCAGCTTGATCGCACGGATCAACGCATCCTTGGCGAACTTCTCGCCAAACTGCCCGGCCAGCGCCGAGAACAGGAAGAACGGCAGAATGAACAGCAGCGCGCAGAGGTTGACCCAGATCGACCGGTCGCCCTCCAGGCTGAGCTTGTAGAGGATCGCCAGGATCAGCGACTGCTTGAACAGGTTGTCGTTGAAGGCACCCAGCGACTGGGTGATGAAGAACGGCAGGAAGCGCCGCTTGCCGAGCAAGGTGAATTGCGAGGAATGACTCATCGTCCTTGTTCCTGAGAGGGCGTTGTCAATTGGAGGTCCGCTCATCGCGAGAAGCCACAAATCTGCACGCGATTGCCCACCCCTGGCAACAGGCCTGCGAAGCGCATCACGCCGACGAACCAATTAATGGCTATATGCCATTATTTTTTCTGCAACCCCTTTTCAGAATGTTGCAAGGCTGCCGATAATTCATATAGATGACTACATCCGGTAACAGGATCAGCCTTCGGCTCTCCTCCAACGCACAAGAAAAGGAGCACAGCAGCAGATGTTCACCTGGTTCGGCGATCTGAAGATCGCACACAAACTCGGCCTCGGTTTTGGCCTGGTCCTCGTGCTGACCCTGGCCCAGTCGCTGATCGGCTGGGACGCCCTGGGCAGCCTGGTGCGGCGCAGCGAAGTGGTCAGCGACGTCTCCGCACTCAACGATGCCCTGGGCGATCTGCGCGAGGCGCGCTTGCGCCACGCCATGTCCAATGGTGACGAAGAACAAGGCAAGGCGTTGCAGCAGACACTGGCGGCCTTCCAGGCCCCCCTGGCGAAACTCCACGGCATCCTGCGCAACGCGACCAACCTGCAGACCCTCGACAAGGCCGAGCAGGCCCTGCAGGCCTACGCCCGCAACCAGGAACAGAGCCTGCAGTCGTACCGCACCATGCGCGCCGCGCAAAAGGAGATGGGTGGGCTTGCCACCCAGTCGTTCGCCACGATCGACAGCATCCGCAAGCAGGTCCGCGCGTTGCCCGATGCCGAACAGCGCTACGTGCGCAGCGAAGCGATCAATCAGATCCGCGAGAACCTGATCCTGCTGCGCTACCAGGTGCGTGGCTACACCGGCAACACCAACACCGACACCGAGCAGGCGATGAATGCACAGATCACCACCACGGTGAACGACCTGCCAGCCCTGACCGCGGTATTCGATGGCCAATTCGCCGAACAATTCCGCCAACTGAACGAACAGGTGCGCGCCTACGCCGCCGCCGTCGAGGCCTTCCGCGGCGAAACCCGCAAACTGATGGACTACCGCGCCAGCATGGGCAATGACGTCGCGACCCTCACCACCCTGATCGGCCAATTGCTCGACAGCCAGGCAGTGGCCGTGGTCAATGACAGTCAGTTCGCCAAGACGCTGCAGTTCGCCACCACCGCCCTCGCCCTGCTGCTCGGTGCCCTGCTGGCGATACTGATCGCCCGGCAGATCAGCCAGCCGCTGCAACGGGTGCTGCGCGCCATGGAGCAGGTGGCCGACGGCAACCTGGGCGAACAACCCAGCAGCAATCGCCGCGATGAACTCGGCCAGTTGCAGAACAGCCTGCATGGCATGACTGCCAAGCTGCGCCAGCTGATCGGCGGCGTGCGCGACGGCATCTCGCAGATTGCCAGTGCCACCGAAGAGCTCTCGGCGATCACCGCGCAAACCAGCGCCGGCGCCAGCAGCCAGCGCCAGGAGACCGACCAGGTCGCTACTGCGATGCAGGAAATGGCCGCCACCGTGCAGGAAGTCGCGCGCAATGCCGGCGAAGCCTCGGTGGCCGCCAGCGCCACCGATCTCGAGGCTCGCGAAGGCGACAGTGTGGTCACCCGCGCCGTGACCCAGATCGGCCGCCTGGCCAGCCAGGTCGACGCCACCAATGAGGCGATGGACGCCCTGCGCAACGAAAGCCAACGCATCGGCAAGGTGATGGACGTGATCAAGGCCGTGGCCGAGCAGACCAACCTGCTGGCGCTCAACGCCGCCATCGAGGCCGCCCGCGCTGGCGAGGCCGGTCGTGGTTTTGCCGTGGTCGCCGACGAGGTACGCAGCCTGGCCCAGCGCACCCTGGCCTCGACCGAAGAAATCGAATCGGCGATCAGCAGCCTGGAGCAAGGCACGCGCTCGGTCAGCGACCTGATGGAAGAAAGCCAGAGCCTGACCGAAAGCAGCGTGGCACTGGTACGCGAGGCCGGCGTTGCGCTGGAGGGCATCACTCAGCGGGTGTCGGGCATCCAGTTGATGAACCAGCAGATCGCCGCCGCCTCCGAGCAGCAGAGCGCCGTGGCCGAGGAGATCAGCCGCAGCGTGGTGACGGTGAGGGACATTTCCGAGCAGACCGCCGAGGCCAGTGAGCAGACCTCGGTGTCCAGCGTCGAACTGGCACGGCTGGGTGGGCATTTGCAGCAGATGATCAGCCGGTTCCAACTCTGACAGCCCGAGCTCCCTTGTAGGAGCGGGCTTGCCCGCGAAAAACACGCTTGCAGGAGCAACTGTCCTGCTCAAAATCGAAAGACCAGCCCAATCCCTGTAGGAGCGGGCTGGTCACGCGAACCCGAACAACCCCCGCGCGGTGTCCACCAACAGCGCCCGACGCAGCGACGCCGAGCAGCCCAGGGCATCGAACTGCTCGACCGCCGCGGTAAAGCTCATCACCGATTCATGCTGGGTATGCGGCCAGTCGCTGCCCCACATCAACCGGTCCGCGCCATAGTGCGCCTCCAGGGCGCACAGGGCCTGGCGGGCGAAATCCAGGTTCTGCCCAGGCGCGCCGCCCAATCGATAGATCCCCGATACCTTCACCCATACCTTGCCCTGCCCGCCGAGGGTCAGCAGCTCGGCAAATCCCGGCTGCCCCAACCCCAGGCGCGCATCCGGCCTGCCGAAGTGATCGATCACGATATCCACACCATATGGCTGCAAGGCACGCACGAGTGCCGGTATATCGGCCACCTGTCGATGCAGCTCGACATGCCAGCCCAGATCGCCGATCAGCTCCAGCAGTGGCCGCCAATCGGCGTCGCGCAGATCAGGCAGGGCCTGCCCCATCAGATTCAGGCGCACACCGCGTACACCGAGGCGCGCCATCTGCTCAAGGGTGTCGCGCGCAACGCCAGGCTCGAGCATCACCACGCCGCGCAATTGCCTGGGCGCGGTTTGCAACGCCGCCAGCAGGTAGCTGTTATCGGTGCCGAGAAAGCTCGGCTGCACCAATACGCCATGGCTGAAACCGTGCCCGGCCAGCTGGGCCAGGTAGTCGCCTAGCGGCGCATCGTAGGTGGGTGCGTAACGGCGCTCTGCTGCCAGGTTCAGCCCACGGCTGAACACGTGGGCGTGGCTGTCGATCGCGGTGAATGGGGATACAGGGGTTTGCGGCATGATGCTCATTCGGGAAGATTGAAGGTTACTTGGCGACCACACCCGCAACCTGCGGCGAGACCGGGGCCTCGAGGTTGCGACCACGGGTTTCCGGCAGACACAGTGCGGCGATCACCGCCACGCCGTAGGCGATGCCGGCATCGATGCCGATGGCGGCCCCCAGCGACATGGATTCGCTCATGTGACCGACCAGGAACGGGAACACGGCCGACAGCACCCGGCCGAAGTTGTAGCAGAAGCCCACCCCGGCACCGCGCACATCGGCCGGGTACAGCTCGTTGAAGAACGCCCCCAGGCTCGCGGGAATGCCGGCGGCGAAGAAGCCCAGCGGGAAGCCGAGGAACAGCATCTGCGTATTGCTCAGCGGGAAGAACACATAGGCCTGTACCGTCAGCACGCAGCACAGGGCGAACAACAGGATGTTCTTGCGCCGGCCAATACGATCGATGAGCAAGCCACTGACCACGCAACCACACCAGAAGGCGAAGATGATCACCGCCAGGTAGCCGCCGGAGTTGAGCACCGAGAGGTTGCGCTCGGTCTTGAGGAAGGTCGGCAGCCAGGTCATCACCGCGTGGTAACCACCATGGGCACCCAAACCCAGCAGCCCGCCCAGCAGGGTCACGCGCAGCAGTTCAGGACGGAAGATGCCGGCCATGGACTTGGTGAAGCTGACGGGAATGGCCTTTTCCTTCTGCAAGCGCTGGAAGCTGTCCGGCTCGGGTACGTTGCGCCGCACCCAGATGATCAGCAGCGACGGCAGCAGGCCGACGAAGAACATCACCCGCCAGGCGAACTCCTGCGGCACCAGCGAATAGATCAGCGCAAACAGCCCCACCGCCAGGCCCCAGCCCACGGCCCAGGCGCTCTGCACCGTACCCATGACCTTGCCGCGGTATTTCGGGTTGATGGTCTCGGCCATCAGCACCGCGCCTGCGGCCCACTCGCCACCAATGCCGAAGCCCTGCATGGCCTTGACGAACAGCAGCGGGTAGAAGCCGGTGACGAAGGCCGACAGGAAGGTGAAGAAGGAGAACCAGAGGATCATCCATTGCAGGGTACGCACCCGGCCGTAGCGGTCGGACAACGTACCGCCAAGCCAGCCACCGATCGCCGAGGTGACCAGCGTCAGCCCACTGATCAGCCCAGCATCACCCTTGGTCAGGGAAAACGCGGCGATCAGCGCCGGGATGGCCAGGCCGAACATCTGCACTTCAAGGGCGTCGAGCGACCAGCCACCAAAGCAGGCCCAGAACGTCTTGCGTTCGCGCGAGGTGATTTCGCGATACCAACTGAACATTATTTCTTATCCTTCTATGTCGTGTGTGCGAGGTCAGGGGGCAGCCGGACGCACGCCGGCCAGGCAGGCAGAGCCACGGCGCCGTGCTGGCACGGCGCCGGACGTCACAACGGGGCGTGAAACGCCCGGTCAGCGAATATCGATGCGGTAGCGGAAGTGCTCGGCATGGCCGCGCGAACGGCGCCATTCCAACAGTTTGCCGGCGTAGTCACGGGCCAGACGCTCGATCACCACCACCGGGCTGCCCTCCGGCAGCTGCAGCAGGCGCGCGTGAACGGCATCGACCGACTCGGCCGTGAGGGTCTCCTCGGCATAGGCCACCACCTGACCGCACAGCTCTTCGTAGATCGGGTAGAGCAGCGGGCCCTTGCGGTCCAGCTCGACCTCAAGCAGTGGCTGGAACGTCTGCCGTGGCAGCCAGATTTCCTCGGCCAACACCGGCTGGGCACCGAGCAGACGCACGCGCACGATGTGAATGACGTCGGCTTCCGGCGCCAAGCCCAGGGCACTGGCAACCGCCGAGGGCGCCGGGACTGGCTCGATGGACAGGATGCGGCTCTCGGGCACGGCACGTTCGCCGTTGGCCGACTCGAAGCGGAAGAAGCGGAACAGCGAGGAATGGAACTGCGGCCGACGAATGAAGGTGCCGCGGCCTTGCTGGCGCTCCAGCACGCCCTCGGTCACCAGCACATCGACGGCCTTGCGCACGGTGCCGACCGACATGTCGAACTCGCTGGCCAGGGCCGCTTCGGTGGGAATGGCCTCACCGGGGCGCCAGCGGTTGTTGGCGATCTGCTCGACCATATGGTCGCGCAGCTGTTGGTAGCGGGGCAGACGCGCATCACCGGGCAGTGTGTTCATGGGGCCTGTCTCTCGTCTTGTTATATAAACATATATATGAATTTTTCCGAGAGTATTCCTGCTGCCCTGAACGCTGTCAATCCTCCGCCTATCGGCTTGAAAGCCACGGTGGCTTCTTCGCGGGTAAACCGCTCCCACAGGTACGCAGCGTTCTCAAGCACTGCCAGGTAACCGGGGAGCGCGACCACCCACTAAAAGGTCAGCACATTCAACGATTTGCGATACAGGGCGAGGTGAACAGCTCACCACGCCAAGCGCCTTTGAGTGTGCGGCTCGCCACCACCAGCCAGAGCAGCGCCAGCATCACCACCAGCACCTGCCCGAACACCGTGAAGAAACCCAGGCCCAGCCAGGCCGCCAGCTTCAAGGTGGCGAGGCTGTACACCCCCAGCGGGAAGGTGAAACCCCACCAGCCCAGATTGAACGGCATGCCCTGGCGCATGTAGCGCAGGGTGATCAGTACCGCGGTCAGCAGCCACCACAGGCCGGCTCCCCACAACACCATCCCGGCCACCAGCCCCAACCCGCGTGCCACTTCACCCAGGTTCCCCAGGCCATTGGCCGCGAACACCGCCGGTGCATCGCCGCCCAGCAGCAGCATGCCCAGCGCCCCGGTGCCGATCGGGCCCAGCGCCAGCCAGCTGGATGCGGCCATGTTGGCCGGCGGCAGCTTGTGCAGCGCCATGCGCAGCATCAGGATGGTCAGGATGCTGAACGCAACCGGCAGCGACACCGCCCACAGTACGTAGCTGGTCACCACCACCAGGTACTGCGCATGGACATCCGCCAGGTGCGGCGCCAGCAGGCCACCACTGGCCGCCGCCACCTCGGCCGCCACCACCGGCAGCAACCACACTGCAGTCATCTGGTCGATGCTGTGCTCCTGGCGGGTGAACATCAGATAAGGGATTGCCACGCCACACAGCAATGCCAGCGCCACGTCAACCCACCAGAGCGCCTCGACCCAAGGCACCACGCCGTCGCCCCAGCGCTCGAGGCCAAACACCAGCGCGCCATTGAGGATGGTCGCCAGGCCCATGGGGATGGTGCCGAAGAACATCGAGATCGTGGAGTGGGCGAAGATCCGCCGTGCCTCGTCGAAGAACAGCAGCCAGCGCGCGCCGTACAGGACGCAGAACAAGATGAACAGGCCGATGGTCAGCCACCACAAACCCTCTGCCGCGCCGTGCAGAGCCGGAATCTCCAACTGTCGCAAGGCCAGGGCCAGAACGCCGGTGCCCATGGTCGCGGCAAACCAGTTCGGGGTGAACTGACGGATCACTTCCAGCGGGCGGGCCAACTGGTGGAAGGGCCGCAAGGACGCAGCGCGAGTCTGTGGGCAGGTCATGGCAAAGATTCCTCGTGTAAGGTGGAATTATCTTATGCCTGCAAAGAATATCCATATAACGGTTATTTTCTCTATCTGTTATCTATTTTGCAGATATAGCGTAAGCCAGAGCCGGTGGCTTATGCTTGCTGCCTGCGACAACTCCAACAACAAGGACGTGGCAATGCTCGCCGCACTCAAACGCTACCCCTCCGCTGTCCGCCTGCTGCTACTCACCACCTTCGTGCTGACCCTGGCGCGCGCAATCACCCTCCCCTATCTGGTCGTCTATCTGTCGGACAGCTTCCAGATGTCGGTCAGCCATATCGGCCTGCTGATCGGCGGGGCACTGATCGTCGCCTCGTTGTTGAGCCTGTATGGCGGTCATCTGGTCGACACGCTGCGCAACCATACGGTGATCATCGTCGCAACCCTGGTGTTCACGCTGTCGTTCGCCGTCGCCATGTTCAGCCCCTCGGTGGCGCTGTTCTTCCTGTGCCTGGTGCTGATCAACCTCGCCCTGGCGGTGGTCGACATCGCCAGCAAGGCCGGATTCTGCGCCCTGCTGCCGGTGGAGGAGCGCGCCGAGGTGTTCGCCATCAAGTACACCCTCAGCAACATCGGCTATGCCGTCGGCCCGCTGCTGGGGGTGGCGCTGATCGAGCTCGATGGCCATCTGCCGTTCCTGGTCTCGGCGCTGATCGGCCTGCTCATGTGCCTGGTCTACCAGCGTCTGGGCGATCGGCAGTTACGCCCCAGCGAGCCGCAACTGCCCGGCGCCGGCTTCATGCAAGTGGCTATCGGGCTGGCGCGTGACCGGCGCCTGGTGTGCTTCACCCTGGGCGGCGCCCTCAGTGCAGTGGTGTTCGGCCAGTTCACCGCCTACCTGTCGCAATACCTGGTGGTGACGGCCCACGCCAGCGAAGCGGCGCGGTTGGTCGGGGTGCTGGTGACGACCAACGCCGTGACGGTGATCGCCCTGCAATACCTGATCGGCAGACGCATCAGCCGTCAGTACCTGATGCCCTGGCTGATGGCCGGGATGGCGCTGTTCATCGCCGGGCTACTGGGCTTCTCGCTGGCAGGCTCGGTGCTGGGCTGGTGCCTGGCAATGCTGGTGTTCACCCTCGGCGAGATCATCGTGATCCCGGCGGAGTACATGTTCATCGACCTGATCGCACCGGAGCATCTGCGCGGCGTCTACTATGGCGCGCAGAACCTCTCCAACCTCGGCGCGGCACTGGGGCCGGTACTGGTCGGGTTTGCCCTGGGGTATGTAGTGCCGGTGGCAGTGTTCTACCTGCTGGTGCTGTCGGTGGTGCTGGCAGCACTGTTCTATTACCTGGGGACGCGGGGGGCGAAGGTCTAGAGCGCCCCCTGCGACCACCTGCCACTGCGACCATCGTCTGCGCTGACGAACCCGCGCCCGCGTGCCAGACTGATTGATCGGGACCGCGTTTTCATTTTTGCTCCGGAGTTTGCATGTCGTTGTCCAGCGGGCTGATCGCCGTGGTCGCCCTGGCCTATATGGCCGTCATGTTCGCCATCGCCTTCTACGGCGACCGTCGCAGCACGCCGTTGCCGCCGCGCCTGCGCGCCTGGGTGTACAGCCTGTCGCTGGCGGTGTACTGCACCAGCTGGACCTTCTTCGGCGCCGTCGGCCAGGCGGCCGAGCAACTCTGGGCGTTCCTGCCGATCTACCTGGGCCCGGTGCTGCTGCTGATCTTCGCACCCTGGGTGCTGCAGAAGATGGTGCTGATCAGCAAGCAGCAGAACATCACCTCGATCGCCGACTTCATTGCCGCCCGCTACGGCAAGTCGCAGACGCTCGCGGTGGTGGTTGCACTGATCTGTCTGGTCGGCGTGCTGCCTTACATCGCCCTGCAGCTCAAGGGCATCGTGCTCGGCGTCAACTTGCTGATCGGGGCCACTCCCGACGCTACCGGCACCCGGGTGCAGGACACGGCGCTGGTGGTGTCGCTAGTGCTGGCGCTGTTCGCCATCGTCTTCGGCACGCGCAGCCTGGATGTCACCGAGCACCATCGCGGGATGGTGCTGGCCATCGCCTTCGAGTCCCTGATCAAGCTGCTGGCGTTTCTTGCCGTGGGCGCCTTCGTGGTGTTCAACCTGTATGACGGCTTCGACGACCTGTTCAGCCAGGCGCGCCAGTCGATGCACCTGGAAAGCTATTGGCAGGAGACGATCAACTGGCCATCGATGGTGGTGCAGACCGCCGTGGCGATGATGGCGATCATCTGCCTGCCGCGGCAGTTCCACGTCACCGTGGTCGAGAACATCGAGCCTCAGGACATGCGCCTGGCCCGCTGGGTGTTCCCGCTGTACCTGGTGCTGGCGGCACTGTTCGTGGTGCCGATCGCCCTGGCCGGGCAGATGCTGCTGCCGGGCACGGTGATTTCCGACTCCTTCGTCATCAGCCTGCCGCTGGCCGAAGCCCACCCGAGCCTGGCCCTGCTGGCTTTCATCGGCGGCGCTTCGGCCGCTACCGGCATGGTGATCGTCGAGGCGGTGGCGCTGTCGACCATGGTCTCCAACGACATGCTGCTGCCCTGGCTGCTGCGACGCACCAACGCCGAGCGCCCGTTCGAGGCGTTCCGCCACTGGATGCTCTCGGTGCGCCGGGTGGCCATCGTGGTCATCCTGCTGCTGGCCTACGTCAGCTATCGCCTGCTCGGCTCCACCGCCAGCCTTGCGACCATCGGCCAGATCGCCTTCGCCGCAGTCACCCAGCTGACCCCGGCGATGCTCGGCGCCCTGTACTGGAAGCAGGCCAACCGCCGCGGCGTGTTCGCCGGCCTCGCTGCGGGCATCTTCCTGTGGTTCTACACCCTGGTGCTGCCGATCGCCGCCCATAGCCTGGGCTGGTCACTGCAGTTGTTCCCCGGCCTTGCCTGGCTGCACGGCAACCCGTTGGACCTGCCGATCACCCCGCTGACACAAGGGGTGGTGCTGTCGCTGGCGGGCAACTTCATGCTCTTTGCCTGGGTCTCGATTCTGTCGCGCACCCGGGTTTCCGAGCACTGGCAGGCCGGGCGCTTCATCGGCCAGCAAACCAGCGCCCGCCCCAGCAGCCGCCCCCTGCTGGCCGTGCAGATCGACGATCTGCTCAACCTTGCCGCGCGTTTCGTCGGCGAGGAACGCGCGCGGCAGAGCTTCATCCGCTTCGCCTACCGCCAGGGCAAGGGCTTCAACCCCAACCAGAACGCCGACGGCGACTGGATCGAACACACCGAGCGTCTGCTCGCTGGCGTGCTCGGCACCTCCTCCACCCGTGCGGTGGTCAAGGCCGCCATCGAAGGCCGCGACATGCAGCTCGAAGACGTGGTGCGTATCGCCGACGAAGCCAGCGAGGTTTTGCAATTCAACCGCGCCCTGCTGCAAGGCGCCATCGAGAACATCAACCAGGGCATCAGTGTGGTCGACCAGAACCTGCATCTGGTGGCCTGGAACCGTCGATATCTCGAACTGTTCAATTACCCCGACGGGCTGATCAGTGTCGGCCGACCGATCGCCGACATCATCCGCTACAACGCCGAGCGCGGCCTGTGCGGCCCGGGCGAGGCGCAGGTGCACGTGGCGAGGCGCCTCCACTGGATGCGCCAGGGCCGGGCGCACACCTCGGAACGGTTGTTCCCCAACGGACGGGTGATCGAACTGATCGGCAACCCCATGCCCGGCGGTGGCTTCGTCATGAGCTTTACCGACATCACCCCGTTCCGCGAAGCCGAACAGGCGCTCAAGGACGCCAACGAGGGCCTGGAGCAGCGCGTGGCCGAACGCACCCACGAGCTGTCGCAACTGAACCAGGCGTTGTCGGAAGCCAAGAGCCATGCCGAGGCGGTCAGCCAGTCCAAGACCCGCTTCCTCGCTGCCGTCAGCCACGACCTGATGCAACCGCTGAATGCCGCGCGGCTGTTCTCCGCCGCCCTGTCACAACAGGCCGAGGGCCTGAGTGAAGAGGCCCAGCAACTGGTGCAGCACATGGACAGCTCGCTGCGCTCGGCAGAGGAATTGATCAGCGACCTGCTGGACATCTCGCGCCTGGAGAACGGCAAGGTCACCCCCGACATCAAACCCTTCGCGCTCAACGAACTGTTCGACACCCTGGGCGCCGAGTTCAAGGTACTGGCGGCCGAGAAAGGCCTGGAATTCCGCCTGCGCGGCAGCCGGCTGCAAGTCGCCAGCGACATGAAACTGTTGCGCCGGGTGCTGCAGAACTTCCTCACCAATGCCCTGCGTTACGGCAAGAGCCCGATCCTGCTGGGCGCTCGACGCGAAGGCGAGCACCTTTGGCTGGAGGTCTGGGACCGCGGTCCGGGCATCGCCGACGACAAACTGCAGGTGATCTTCCAGGAGTTCAAACGCCTGGACAGCCATCAGACCCGCGCCGAAAAAGGCCTGGGCCTGGGCCTGGCAATCGCCGATGGCCTGTGCCGGGTGCTCGGGCATCGACTGGAAGTGCGCTCATGGCCAGGCAAGGGCAGCGTGTTCCGGGTCAGCGTGCCGATCGCCAGGCATCCGGTGGCAGCGCCCGCAGCGCCCGTGGAACCGGGCGGGCAACCGCTCGCCGGGCTGCAGGTGCTGTGCGTGGACAACGAAGACAGCATCCTGATCGGCATGAACAGCCTGCTCGGGCGCTGGGGCTGCCAGGTCTGGACCGCACGCAACCAGGCCGAGTGCGAGGCGCTGCTATTGAAGGGCATGCGCCCGCACCTGGCGCTGGTGGACTACCACTTGGACGACGGCGAAACCGGTACTGGCCTGATGGCCTGGCTACGCACGCGCCTGGGCGAACCCGTTCCAGGCGTGGTGATCAGTGCCGACGGGCGCAACGAAACCATCGCCCAGGTGCATGCTGCAGGGCTGGACTACCTGGCCAAGCCGGTCAAGCCCGCCGCCCTGCGTGCGTTGCTCAATCGGCATCTGAGCCTGGTTCAGTAAGCGTTGCATCGGCCAGCGCCTCATCCGACAGCGCACGCTCCAGCAGGTCGGCAGGCAAGCTCTTGCTGGCGCGCGCGCCCAGCAGCTTGAGCTGCTCGCTGCGGCTGATCAGATTGCCGCGCCCTTCGCACAGTTTGTTGCGCGCTGCGGCGTAGGCCTTGTCGACCTGCTGCAGGCGCGCACCGAGCTCGTCCAGGTCCTGGATGAACAGCACGAACTTGTCGTACAGCCAACCCGCACGCTCGGCGATCTCGCGGGCGTTCTGGCCCTGACGCTCCTGCTTCCACAGGCTGTCGATGACCCTCAGGGTCGCGAGCAAGGTGGTGGGGCTGACAATGACGATCTGTCGGTCGAAGGCTTCCTGGAACAGGCCCGGCTCCGCTTGCAGCGCTGCCGAGAAGGCCGCTTCGATGGGTACGAACAGCAATACGAAATCCAGGCTGTGCAAGCCATCCAGCCGGCTGTAATCCTTGCTGGAGAGGCCTTTGACGTGACTGCGCAAGGACTGCACGTGCTGTTTGAGCGCCGCCTCGTCATTGCCGGAGACGAACTGTTGATAGGCGGTGAGGCTGACCTTGGCATCGACCACCACCTGCTTGTCCCCCGGCAGCATGATCAGCACATCGGGCTGGAAACGCTCGCCATCGGCGCTCTTCAGGCTGACCTGGGTCTGGTACTCGCGGCCTTTCTCAAGGCCCGCATGCTCCAGTACCCGCTCGAGAATCAACTCGCCCCAGTTGCCCTGGGTCTTCTGGCCCTTGAGCGCCTGGGTGAGATTGGTGGCCTCATCAGACAGACGCAGGTTGAGTTGCTGCAGGCGCTCAAGCTCCTTGCCCAGCGAGAAGCGCTCGCGGGCCTCCTGCTGGTAGCTCTCTTCCACACGCTTTTCGAAGGCCTGGATGCGCTCCTTGAGCGGATCGAGCAATTGTCCCAGGTGCTGTTGACTGGTCTGGGCGAAGCGCTGCTCGCGCTC
Organism: Pseudomonas sp. NBRC 111143; assembly: GCF_001320965.1. Lineage (NCBI taxonomy): Bacteria > Pseudomonadati > Pseudomonadota > Gammaproteobacteria > Pseudomonadales > Pseudomonadaceae > Pseudomonas > Pseudomonas sp. NBRC 111143. Next base: position 56,034 of record NZ_BCBT01000002.1, read on the forward strand.
GTCGAAAATCTTGGTGGCCATCTCGGCGAACTGGGCACGTAGCGTATCGCGGGCTTCCTGCAAGTCGTCCAGGCGCTGGGCGTGGCTTTCCTGCTGCTCGCGCAGTTCGGCGTCCAGCCGCGCAACCTGAGCCTCCAGGCGACGCAGTTCGGCTTCGCGGGTAGCGCGCTCCAGGTTCCAGGCATGGGCGGCATCGCGCGCGTTGTCGCGCTCGATCTGCAACAGTTCCAGCTCGCGATTCTGCGCGGCAAGCGTCGCCTGTTTGTGGCTGTTGGCTTCGCTGAGGTCGCTGATCTCGTCGCGGCAGGCTTCGAGCTGCGCCTGCAGGCCAGCCTGGGCCAACTGCGCGGCACTCAGGCGTTCCTGCATCAGGCCGGTTTCGGTTTGGCGGGCGGCGAGCCGACGCTGGACCTGCAACACCCACCCCAGGCACGGCACCGCGGCAGCCACGATGCCCAATAGAATACTGGCCAGGTCCACTGCCATGCTTGCTCCGGTCAACGCTTAGATTGTGCGCAGCTTACAGGTTTTTTGCCGCTGCTATTGCACCGAAGGCAGCAGGCCAAGCAACCGCCGCGCCTCCTGCGAACCCTGCCCCGCCGCCAGCTCCAGCCAGTACCGCGCTTGCTCGGGATCCTGCGCCTGGCACAACCGGCCATATTCGAGCTGAGCCCGACTGTCACCGGCGCGGGCGGCCTGGCGCAGCAGCTCATGGCCGATACGCCGATCCCGCGCAGTGCCACAATCACGGCAGAGCATCTGCCCCAGGCGACTCTGCGCTACCACCACGCCCTGCCGGGCGGGTTGCTTGAGCATGCGCCCAGCGAGGTGCTTGACGCTGCGCTTGTCAGCCAGGCGCGGGTTGTCGAGCAGCCACAGGGCAACTTTCAGGGAAAAGCGCTTGGGAGAAACCAACGGCGCAATGGCGGGGGAACCGGCGGGGGATTTACCACGAAACTTCATGACAACAGCGATGGTGATTCGAGAGGCGCGCCACTCTACTCGATTTTTTTGACAAAGGCCCGGGGCAACATTGGGGCGTCGGAAAAAAATATTTCATGGTTCTTTTCTTGACGTTTTCACCCCAGAGAAAGGCGGTAAGTATTTTCCATGGCTAGGTGTCGGACCCTTCCGAAAACAGCTGGCACGCCCGTCCTAGAGCAAGCCCTAGGGACAATCCACAGAACCTGTGGATAACTCGGTGGACAACCCCCCCTTGGCGCCCGCAAACCCCTGTGGAATGGGGCTTACAGTCAAACTGACGATTTTTTCACCAGCCTAAATAAGTGTTTTTTTTCATTGACTTAAGGGCTCAGTCAAGTCATTGGCGGCGCCCGGCGAAGACGTTGCAGAACAGTTACAAGTCATGCTCCAAGTGTGCACAAGTGCGCCAACAAAGTGCGCGGGCTTGCACCACGGCGGGAAAACAGCGCCGTTTCGCCGCAATTCACTTCTTCACAGATGACCTGCAAACAGAGATAATGATCGGCTTCGCTGAAGAAAAATCAAAAAACGCTTGCCATGCCGCAAACCTTCCAGTAGTGTGGCCGCCGTTAGTACCAAGCTGAACGTCAATTCTGGCCGCAACGTCCTTGCGAATGGCCACCCTCCCCGGGTAGCACCGCTGAAACCAGGACCGGCCCACTCGATGATTCCCTCGACGGCAACAGCCGCTCCAGCACGAATCACCTAATGACAAATTGATCGGGATCTTCACCCAGTGGCCTCGAACCTGGTCCGTGGGATGCTGCCCGCCTTCCGAAGTACCTACCAGTCAGCCCGGCGCCTTACTTGTGCTTGCGCTACCTCTGGCTGCTCTGTTCCGGTCAGGTTTTTCGCCTCCCTTAATAAAGGCGTCACCGGAACGTTTCTATTGTGCACGGATCGAATCCCGTGTCTTGAGCAGGAAATCTAAAAAAATGACTAATCACCATCAGATCCAGCGCGCCTTCGGCACGCTTTCTCAGGCCTTCGCCCCACTGAAGTGCCTCATCGTTGCCCCTCGCAAGGGCAGCTTCAGCTTCACCCTGGTCGACGAACACGGCGTGGCCTGCCACACCGAGCGCCTGTATCCAGAGCAATACACCCACGCAGAGCCGCTGCAGGCGGTGATCGATCGCACCCGCCAGTCGTTGGTCGCATGAATGAATGGGTGAGGATTCACCCCATGAATGACCGCCCTTGATTGCTGCCCGAAACGCTCTTTGCTTAATTGCCACAAGGCATATGGCAGAGACGCTGCGGCAGCAATCGATTTAAAAACAGCCCTTTACACCATGATTATCACACTACACTTCAACTCGAGCGGTGCGAGCCGCTTCCGGCGGGCCTGATCATCCATTAGCTGCCAAGCTCCAGCGCCCGTCGGCCCCTGACAGTTCGAGGGCATCATGGGTATCGCTGCGAACGAGTTGAATCAATATGTGATCCGCCCCACGCTGATCTATCTGGATCGCCATAGCGCGAGCGCCGAAGCCTTGCTGCTGGGCGTTGCAGCTAGCCAGTCCAGCCTTGGAGCAGCCCTGCATGACCGTCGCGGTCACGGCTTGTACAGGATCGGCGAGACGCGCCATCAAACCCTCTGGGACGATTACCTGGCCCGCGATCCCGAGCTGGCAAGCCTGGTCCGCGGGCTTGCCAGTCAGCATGCCTTCCTTGGCGGCCCGCACCTGGAGCTGACGGTCAACCTGCGCTATGCCACCGCCATCGCCTGGATGCTCATCGAAGAACAGGCCACGCCTCTACCCGCCCCCGACGATCTTCTAGGGCTCGCACGAATCTGGCGACAGACCTTCCACCCCCAGGGACGCCTCCGCGACTTCACCCAGGCCTGGCACTGCTGGGTAAATCCGATAATGTCCCAGGCATCTTAAGAACCGTCCTACAAGCAAACCGGAAAAAAGGGAATTTTGGTCGGATTGTCCTACAAAACCGCTCTATCTCCGCCGATACAGGCTATGGCGTAGTGCGTGATTTGTTGGTAGCTTTTCGCCCCGGAGATCCCAAGGAGTTCTAATAATGAAAACAGTCATGCTCAAAACCTCTCTCGGCGTCGCTATCGCGCTCGCTTCCAGCCAACTGTTCGCCAGCGGCTTCGCCCTCAACGAACAGAGCGTCAGTGGCATGGGGACAGGTTTTGCGGGTCGTTCTTCCTCTGCCGACGATGCCAGCACCATTTACGGAAACCCTGCCGGCATGTCGCGCCTCAAGCGCGAACAGATCACCGTAGGCGGCGCGGCCGTCATCGCCAAGACCGACATTTCCGGCCGCGGCAGCAACCTGGGCGGGAAAATGGACGGTGACATGGTGCCGTTCGTAGGCGTGCCCATGGGCTACTATGTCAAGCCAATCGACGATCACTGGAGCCTGGGCTTCGGCGTCTACGTGCCCTTCGGCCTGGTCACCGACTACGGCAGCAACCACGCGGCACGCTACTGGGGCAAGAAGAGCCACGTCGAAGTGGTCACCTTCCAGCCGACCGTCAGCTACGCCTTCAACGACAAGGTGTCGATCGGTTTCGGCCCGACCATCAACCGCATCGAGGGCGAGCTGGGTTCGAGCACCATCAACCCGCGCTCCCCTGGCCGCAACGATGGCGAAGTGAAGATCAAGGGTGATGACACCGCCGTTGGCTACAACATCGGTATCCTGGTCCAGGCCACCGACCGCACCCGCCTCGGCCTGACCTACCACTCGATGGTCGACTACAAGCTCGAAGGCAAGACCAAGATCAACAACGCGTTGATCGGCCCGTTCAGCGGCAGCAAATTCGACGCCGACCTGAAGATCAAGACGCCCGAGTCGGTGGACTTCTCGGTCACCCACGAACTCGACGACCAGTGGACACTGTACGCAGGCAGCACCTGGACCCGTTGGAGCCGTTTGAAGGACATCACCGTCACCAACGACGTCCCTGCACCGCTGGCCGGCCAGTTCGGCACCATCAGCGAAGAGCAGAACTGGCACGACACCTGGGCTCACGCCGTCGGTGCCTCGTACAAGGTGAACAAGGAGTGGACCTTGCGCACCGGCTTCACCGTCGACCAGTCGCCAACCAACAACCACGACCGCTCTCCGCGCATCCCTACTGGCGATCGCAAGATCTTCAGCCTGGGTGCCGGCTACAGCCCGACCGACGACGTGACCATCGACGTGGCGTACTCCTACCTGTGGGAAGAGGACACCAAGGTGAACCTGGCCAGCGCCACCAAAGGCACCTACCAGGCCAAGTACGAGAACAGCGCTCACGGCATCGGAGCGTCGCTCACCTACCGCTTCTGAGTGGGTTCAAGCTGCATGAAAAACCGCCTTCGTGGCGGTTTTTTCATGCCTGCACGCGCCAATGCTCGCCAAGGCTCGCCTGCAGGTATTCCATGAATACCCGCACTTTGGTGGTCATGGCAAAGCGATCGGCCACGCACAGGAACACATCCATCGGTTCGGTCTGCGCATAGGCCTCGCCAGGTTGGGCAGAGTCGAACAACGGCACCAACTGACCGCTGTCCAGGTGCGGACGCACAAGGAACTCGGCCAGGCGCGTCACCCCACCATCATTGAGCGCCATTTCCGCCAGGGCCTCGATGTCATCGCTGATCAACACATTGTCGAACTCCGCCTCGAAGCGCATGCCATCACGCACGAAGCCCCAGCGCAGCAGGCGACCATCGACCGGATAACGCAACACCAGGCAGCGATGATCACGCAGCGCCTCGGGCGTGGTCGGTCGGCCAGCCCTGGCCAGATATCCCGGCGAGGCGCAACAGATGAACGGAATCCGGGCGATATGTCGCGCCAGCAGGTGATCTTCCAGCTGCGGGGTGATACGCAGGCTGACATCGACATCTTCGCGGGCATGACTGACCCGGCGATCACTCGCAACCATTTCTATCGAAAGCAGCGGATAACGTGCACTGAAGGCAGGAATCAGGGGCGCCAGGATGCGGCGTCCGAATGCCGATGAGGCGGCAATGCACAAACGCCCCTGCGGCTCGGTATCGGGAGTGGTGACCTCCTGTTCGGCCAGGATCAGGTCACGTTCTACATGCTTGACCCGGCTGTAATACTGGCTGCCAGCAGGCGTGAGCGCCATGCTGCGCGTGCTGCGCGACAGCAGCCGGACCTGCAGGTGCGCCTCCAGGCGCGCCAGGTTCTGGCTGACCGCTGCCGCACTCAGGCCCAGTGTGCGCGCCGCACCGGCAATGCTGCCGGCCTCGACGACCTTGATGAAACTGCGGATGGCATTGAGCAGATCCATGGCAGGGCTCTTGGGATTCGTAAGAATCTCTTTATAAAGAACTCAACCCGGCTGGTCTACAGCGCACAACTGACCATTGTTAACCTGGGCTTCTCATGTCCAACCGAGAGGCGCCCTCATGACCCCTTTGCCCCAGCCACGCCGTCGCAAGCTCCGCGCCAGTGCCACACCCTATGTCTTCGCTTTCTACATGTCGGCGATCATGGCGATGCTGATGTGCTTCGTGATCACCGCTGCCACGGCCGGCATCGACCAGGACTACTTGCGCAAGGTGCTCCAGGCCTACCAACTGGCGATGCCGGTGGCGTTCGTCTGCGTGCTGATGGTGCGGCCCGTGGTGATGCGCCTGGTGGCCATCACCGTGCATCCGCACTGATCGCCCGCACGAGACAGCCCGGCATCAGGGCTGCGAAGCTATGGCCTTCTCGATAGCCGCCCGGAACGCAGGATCATCCGGCTTGGTCAGGCTGGAGAAATTGCCGATCACCTTGCCTCGCCGGTCCACCACGTACTTGTAGAAATTCCACTTGGGTGCACTGCTCTGCTTTGCCAGCTCGACGAACAGCGGGATCGCATCCTTGCCGCGCACCGGCTGAGTCTTGGTCATGGTGAAGGTGACACCGTAGTTGGCGTAGCAGACCTTGGCGGTCTTCTCGCTGTCGGCATCTTCCTGCTTGAAGTCGTTGGAGGGCACGCCGAGCATTTCCAGCCCCTGCTCGTGATACTCCTTGTAGGCAGCCTCCAGACCCTCGAACTGCGGCGCGAAGCCGCAGTAGCTGGCGGTGTTGATCACCACCAGCGGCTTGCCAGCGTAGCGCTGGCACAGATCGACCTGGCCCTTGCCGCGTAGCTCCGGCAGGCTGCCTTGCAGCAGCGCCGGACAGTCGGCCGCCCAACTGGAAGCAGTGGCTGTCAGGGCCAGCAAAGGTACGGCGAACCAACGAGTAAGCATGTTCTTGTTCTCCTGCAAGATAATTCCTTGCCTTGCAGGGTAGCGCTTAACAAACACCCATGCCCAGCTGCATCAATGCCAGTCCGCCCTGATGCCAGCCCCACCAGGCGAGCGCCAGCACCAGCAGCGCACCCGCCACCAGCAGCCCGCGCAGCAAGGAGCGGTTCATGCCGACGTGGCCTGCAGGCGCGCAACCGGGCGTTCGCGCACCGGCCAATTGAGGGCCGCCGCCAGCAGGCTGAGCAGAATGGAGATCTGCCAGACCAGGTCATAGCTGCCCGTGCGGTCATACACCACCCCGCCCAGCCAGCCACCGAGGAAGGCGCCAAGCTGGTGGAACAGGAACACGATGCCCCCCAGCATCGACAGGTTACGCACCCCGAACAGGGTCGCCACCGTGCCGTTGGTCAGCGGCACCGTCGACAACCACAACAGGCCCATGGCGATGCCGAACAGGTAGGCGCTGAATTCGGTCACCGGTGCCCACAGGAACAGCACGATCACCACCGCCCGCAGCAGATACAGGCTGGTCAGCAGACGCGGCTTGGACATGCGCCCGCCCAGCCAGCCGGCGGTGTAGGTGCCGACAATGTTGAACAACCCGACCAGTGCCAGCACCGTGGTGCCGATGGTCGCCGGCAAGTGCTGGTCGACCAGGTAGGCCGGCAGGTGCACACCGATGAACACCACCTGGAAGCCACAGACGAAAAAGCCCAGGGCCAGCAACCAGAAACCGGAGTGCGAGCACGCCTCGCGCAGTGCCTGGCCCAGCGTCTGCTCGCCGCCTTGACTGGGTAGCGGCCGATCACGCAGCAGCCCGACGAAAGGCACGATCAGCGCCACCATCAACCCCAGCACCAGCAACGCTGCCGACCAGCCCAGCCACTGGATCAGCCCAAGCGTACCCGGCAGCATGGCGAACTGGCCGAACGATCCCGCCGCGCTGGCAATACCCATGGCCATGCTGCGTTTCTCCGGCGGCACCGCACGGCCAACCACACCGAGGATTACCGAGAACGAGGTACCGGACAGACCGATGCCGATCAGCAAGCCAGCACTCAGCGACAACGACCAGATCGAATCGGCCATGCCCATCAGTACCAGGCCGGCAGCGTAGAGAATGCCGCCAATGATCACCACCCGCGCCGCGCCCAGGCGATCGGCCAGCGCGCCGGCGAACGGCTGGGCCAAGCCCCAGATCAGGTTCTGTAGGGCAATGGCGAAGGCGAAGACTTCGCGCCCCCAGCCAAAATCCGCGCTCATGGGGGCCAGGAACAGGCCAAAGCCATGTCGCACACCCAGCGACAGCGCCAGGATCAGCGCCGCCCCGAGCAGCACCCAGCCACTGGTTCGCCAAACAGAAGTCATTGTTGTTATCTCCTAGCCATCGCAAGGTTTGTGCGGGTATATACCCGCTTTGTAGGGCACATTTCAGGCCAAACGCTCCAGCAAGCGAACCAGTTCATCGCGCTGACTCTCGCCCAGATGCTCGACCAACTGTAGCTGAGCCTGCTCCCAAGCTGGATACGCGGCAGCCAGGCAGGCCTTGCCTGCCCCGGTCAGGCACACCAGACGATTGCGCAGGTCACTGCCTTCGCCGAGCGTCACCAGCCCGTCAGCTTCCAGCACACGCAGGTTGCGGCCCAGGGTACTGCGATCCAGGCCCATGGCCTCAGCCAGGCTGGTAATGCTCGGCTGATCAAGCCGTTGCAGATGACGCAGCAGGGAAAACTGCGCGACATTGATCCCGAAATCCGCCAAGGCTTCGTCGTAATGTCGGCTCACCCCACGGGCGGCACGACGTAGATGGGTGCAGATGCATTCACTGGTCAACATAAATGCGTGTATATACCCGCACCTTGGATGTTGCAAGAAGTTTCTGCTCCTGCTCAGGGCTGCAAGCGACGACGGATTGGTTCGAATGCCTCGCTGGCATGACGTACCAGCGGATCGGGCGCACCTTCATCGATGGCTTTCCAGCACCGTAGGTTTTCAAGCGTCGAAGGGTGTTCGCATGTGATTGCGTCAGGGCTGACAGGTGTTCGTCGAAAGTCTTTCAGCGTCTATGAGATCGAGCGCCGCCCGCGCGGCGCTTCGCGGGCAAGCCCGCTCCCACATTTGTTTCGGGCCAGTTCCTCCAGCATCCATCTGTGCGCGGCCCCTTGGCGTATGGCTGAATATGGAAGAAAGGCAACTGCTCAAATGCGATATCGAAGTGGGCAGACAAGTGGGCGCGCGCCAATCACTGAGGAATAATTGGCCCGAAACAAATGTGGGAGCGGGCTTGCCCGCGAAGCGCCGCGCGGGCGGCGCTCGATCTCATAAGCGCTAAAAACCCTTCGACTAGCGCCTGCCAACCTCTACACAAACACCTTGAAAGGCACGCGTATCAACACGAAAGTGCCAGCCCCACCACCACCGTCAACTCCAGTAGTTCCAGCAAAGCGCCTGCGGTATCACCAGTGGTCCCGCCCAATCGGCGGCACATCTGCCGCCGCAAGAACGCAAAGACCAGCGCTGCCACCAGCAGTAGCCACAGCGCCAGCCAGCCACCCAGCACCAGACAGGCCAGCGCACTGCCCAGCAGTACCCAGCCCGCCGCACGCCTGGGCAGGTGTTCGGCCAGCGCCGAGCCCAGCCCCCCGGCACGCACATAAGGCGTACAGAGGAACAAACCGAGCATCGCAGCCCGACCGACCACTGGCGCCAGAACCAGCCAGGCACCCACACCACGCTCGACCAGCACCCACAGGGCACAGAACTTCAGGAGCAGCACCAACACCAGGGTGACCACGGCAATCGGGCCACTGCGTGGGTCTTTCATGATCTGCAAGGTGCGCTCGCGATCGCCGAAGCCACCCAACCAGGCGTCGGCGCTGTCGGCCAAGCCATCCAGGTGCAGGGCGCCACTGAGCAGCACCCACAAGGTCAGTAGCAATGCCGCCTGCAACGGTGCCGCAACGCCCTGCAGCAGCGCGCTGGCAGCCCACAACAGCAGGCCGAACAGCAACCCGACTGCCGGGTAGAACAGCAGCGAACGGCCCATCTGCCGAGGCTCTGGCATGCCCGGCAGGCTTACCGGCAGGCTGCTGAGAAACTGCAGGGCAATCCAGAACGGCAGCATCAAACCACCTCACGCAACTGGCCATCGGCCTGCAGCGCCAGATGCACCAACGCAGCGTGCCGCACCTCGACCTGCAGCAACTGCTCGCGCGGCAATCCACGGGCGCGGGCCAGCAACAGGCGCATGACACCGCCGTGGGTCACCAGCAGCACGCGCTTGCCAGTGTGCTGGCGGGCCAGGGCCTCGACCGCTGCCAGGACACGCTCGGCGAAGTCGACCACCGGCTCGCCCGCAGGCGGTGTGAAGGCGTAGGGGTCGGCCCAGAAACGCCCCAACGCGTCCGCTTCGGTCTGCATGATCTGCGCCGCGCTGCGTCCTTCCCACTCGCCAAAGTGCAGCTCGCGCACACCCGCTTCAAGTTGCACCGGCAGTTGGAGACTTGCGCCCAGTTCGTCGGCGAAACGTGCGCAACGCTGCAACGGCGAACTGACCAGCACATCCCAAGGCCCACCCACCGCCACAGCCGCGCGCATCTGCGCCCAGCCTTGCGCGGTCAGGGCGTCGTCCAGGCTGCCGCGCAAGCCGCCACCCAGTTCGGTCTCACCATGACGCAGCAGATCGAGAATCATGCCGGACGATCCGCCACCGCCGCTTCAGCGAAGGTCGCCATCTGCCCGTGCAGGGCGCAGGCCAGGCGCATCAGCGGCACCGCCAGCGCGGCACCGCTGCCCTCGCCCAGGCGCAACCCGAGGGCCAGCAACGGTTCGGCCTGCAGCGCCTCGAGCAAGGCACGATGTCCAGGCTCGGCGCCCTGGTGGGCGAACAGCAGCCACTGACGGCACTGCGGATTGAGGCGTACGGCAACCAAGGCCGCCACGCTGCAGATGAAGCCGTCGACCAGCACCGCGATCCCACTCTGCGCGCAGGCCAGGTATGCACCCGCCAGCGCCGCGATCTCGAAACCACCGACGCAGGCCAATGCCCGCAGCGGGTCACCGTCCTGCAGGCCATGCAGTGCCAGGGCTCGCTCGATCACCTCGGCCTTGTGCCGCACGCCGGCGCTGTCGAGCCCAGTACCCGGGCCGCTCAGGGCATCGGCCGGGCACCCCAGCAATGCGCTGGCCAGGGCTGCCGCTGCCGTGGTGTTGCCAATCCCCATCTCGCCACCAATGAACAGCTGTGCGCCCTGGCCTGCGGCGCGCAAGGCACTGTCGCGCCCGGCCCCGAGCGCGGCGCGCAGTTGCGCGTCGGTCATCGCCGGCTGGCGGGCGAAGTTGGCAGTGCCGGCGCCAAGGCGCAGGTGATGCACGCCCGGCAATTGCAGTTCCGGGTCGATGGTCCCCAGGTCGACCACGTCCAGCGTCGCCTCCAGTTGACGCGCCAACACGCTGATCGCCGCCCCACCGCCGACGAAATTGCGCAACATCTGGCCAGTCACAGCCTGGGGATAGGCGGAGATACCCTCCTCCACCACGCCATGGTCACCGGCAAACAAGCCGATCGCCACGCGCTCGAGGGTCGGACGCTCGCGACCTTGCAGGCCGGCCAGGGTAATCGCCAGCGCTTCCAGTTGGCCCAGCGATCCGGCGGGCTTGGTCAGTTGCTGCTGACGGGTGCGCGCCTGCTCCATGGCGTCGTTGTCGAGGGGTTGGCAGGCATCGAGCCACCAGGAGGTGTTCATAGAGCAGGTCCTTTGAGCATGAGAGGAAGGCCGGCAACCGTGAGCACCACACGCTCACAGCGTTCGGCCACGGCCTGGTGCAGCCAGCCGGCCAGGTCGACGTAACGGCGGGTCAGCTCGCCCATGGGCACCACGCCCAGGCCGGTTTCGTTGCTGACCAGGATCAGCGTGCCGGGCAGGCTGGCCAGGCAGTCGAGCAGCGCGTCACGCTCCTCGACCAGGCGCTGCGGGTCATCGAGCATCAGCAGATTGGTCAGCCACAGGGTCAGGCAATCCACCAGCAGGCAACGCCCTACGTCTGCTTCGGCGCGCAGCACGCGGGCCAGGGCCAGAGGCTCTTCGATCAGCCCCCAGTCAGAAGGCCGGCGCTCGCGGTGCAGGCGCACGCGTTCATTCATCTCGCCGTCCAGCGGCTCGCTGGTGGCGATATAGGTGACCGGCAAACCACTGGCCACGGCCAGTTGCTCGGCCAGGCGGCTCTTGCCCGAGCGGGCACCACCGAGGATCAGGTTGCGCATCTCAGGCCACTCCACACAAGGCGCGCAACCGCGCGGTGTCCAGGTGCTGCTCGATGAGGTCGGCCAGGCGCTCGATATCGCGTTCGCGCAATGCCTCGTAGTCGACCACCTCGACGTCATCCAGCCCGGCCCAGCGCAGCAGCGCGGCGCACGACTGGCTACCCTCGAACAAACCGTGCAGGTAGGTGGCGAGGATCTGCCCGTCAGCGCTGATCGCGCCATCGGCACGTCCATCTGCGAGCATCACCGCAGGCTGCTCCAGCGCAGGCCCCTGGGTGACGCCTGCATGAATTTCGTAGCCCGACACCGGTGCCTGCTCGAGGCTCAGCACGCCTTCGACATTGCGCAGCTGCTTTTCGGCTTCCAGCACGGTGGCGTAGTCGAACAGGCCCAGCCCAGCGCTCGAACCCGCCGGCCCTTCCAGCCCCAGCGGGTCGTGCACCTGGCGCCCCAGCATCTGCAGCCCGCCGCAGATGCCGATGAGCTTGCCGCCGTAACGCAGGTGACGGGCAATGGCGCTGTCCCAACCGCGCTCGCGCAACTGCGCCAGGTCACCGCGCACGCTCTTGGAGCCGGGCAGGATGATCAGGTCGGCAGGGGGAATCGGCTGGCCGGGGCCGATGAACTGCAAGTCCACCTGCGGGTGCAGGCGCAGCGGGTCGAAGTCGGTGTGGTTGCTGATGCGCGGCAATACCGGAACGATCACCTTGAGCACACGATCGCCCTTGAGCGACTGGCGCCGGTCGATGCCGTCCTCGGCCTCCAGGTGCAGGTCGGTGACGTAGGGCAACACGCCCAGCACCGGTTTGCCGGTACGCTGCTCGAGCCAGTCCAGGCCCGGTTGCAGCAAGGCGATGTCACCGCGAAAACGGTTGATGACAAACCCCTTCACCCGCGCCTGCTCACTGGGCGACAGCAGTTCGAGGGTGCCGACCAAGTGGGCGAACACGCCGCCACGGTTGATGTCGGCAACCAGGATCACCGGGCAGTCCACCGCCTCGGCAAACCCCATGTTGGCGATATCGCCGGCCCGCAGGTTGATCTCGGCAGGCGAGCCTGCGCCTTCGACCATCACCACCGGGTAGGCAGCGCTCAGGCGCTGGTGCGAGGCCAGGACCGCCTGCATGGCGATGGCCTTGTAGTCGTGATAGGCGACGGCGTTCATGCTGGTCACCGCGCGGCCATGGACGATGACCTGGGCACCGGTGTCGCTGTTGGGCTTGAGCAGTACCGGGTTCATGTCGGTATGCGGCGCCAGCCGGCAGGCCTGGGCCTGCACCGCCTGGGCGCGGCCAATCTCGCCACCGTCGGCGGTCACCGCGCTGTTGAGCGCCATGTTCTGCGGCTTGAACGGCACCACGCCGACACCCTGGCGCAACAGCCAGCGGCACAGGGCGGTGACCAGCGTGCTCTTGCCGGCATCGGAGGTGGTGCCTTGCACCATGAGGGTGGTCATGCCGATTCCTTCTGGTAGTCCTGCAGCGCCTGGCGCAGGCGCTGTTCATCCGCCGCACTGGCAGGCAAGCCAAGACGCACGGCGGCAGGCGCCTCGAACAGGCGCACGAGAATGCCGCGGCGGGCGAGAAAGTCGTGAAGCTGGGCGGCGCGCGGATCGCGCAAGTACTGGAACAGGTCGCAGCCGCCAGTGGCGGGCAAGCCAGACTCGGCCAGCAGTGCTGCAAGGCGTGCGCTGGCTTCGGCGCAGCGCACGATCTGCGCCCGCTGCGCCTGGCCATCGGCAAGGCACGACTGGCCGATGATCCGGGTCGGGCCGCTGACCGTCCACGGCCCCAGCATCTCGGCCAGGCGCTGCAGCAGTGGCGCCTCGGCCATGGCGAAGCCCAGGCGCACACCGGCCAAACCAAAGAACTTGCCGAACGAACGCAGCACGATCAATCCGCCACGCCCGCTCTGGTCGGTGATGCTGTGTGCAGGGGTGTTGTCCATGAACGCCTCGTCCACCACCAGCCAGCCGCCGCGTCGAGCCAGGCGTGTATGCCAGTCGAGCAGGCGCTCGCGCGGCACGCAGCGCCCCGTGGGGTTGTTCGGGTTGACCAGCAGCAGCACATCGAGGCGGTCCAGGGCCGCTTCAACCTGGTCGTCATCGAGCTCGGCAAGCTCATGCCCGGCGCGCTGCCAGGCATGCGGATGCTCGGCATAGCACGGCGACAACACGCCGACCCGCCCGCGCGTGCGCAAGTGCGGCAAGGCCTGGATCGCTGCCTGAGAGCCCGCCACCGCGAGCAGTTCATCGACACCGTAGTAGGCGCGCGCGGCCTGCTCCAGGCCATCCTCGACCTCAGGCAGGCGCGCCCAGGCCTCCAGCGGAATCGATGGAATGGAGAAGGACCAGGGGGCGATACCGCTGGACAGGTCGAGCCAGTCTTCGCGTGCGATACCGTACTGGTGCACAGCGCGCAGCAGGCGGCCACCATGTTCAAGCATAGAGCCAGGCCCCCGTGCAGATCACCAGCAGCCACAGCCATACGCCGCGCTGCACCAGGCTCCAGCCGCGCTCGATGGCATCGGCGTCGGCCACCGGCCCCTCGCCCAGGCGCGCTCGCTCGTGCAGCTCACCGTGGTACACCGCCGGGCCTCCCAGCTCCACGCCGAGGGCACCGGCCCCTGCGGCCATCACCGGGCCTGCGTTGGGGCTGTCCCACAGCGGCGCCTGGTTGCGCCAGCAACTGAGCGCCAGGCGAGTCTTGCCCAGCAATGCGTAGGTCAAGGCCACCAGCCTGGCCGGCAGGTAGTTGAGTACATCGTCGATACGCGCTGCGGCCCAGCCGAAGCGCTCGAAACGTTCGTTGCGATAACCCCACATGGCATCCAGGGTATTGCTCAGGCGGTACAGCACCACGCCCGGCGCACCGGCCACGACGAACCAGAACAGCGCGGCGAATACCGCATCGCTGCCATTCTCCAGCACCGACTCGGTCGCGGCGCGGGCCACGGCAGGCTCGTCGAGCTCGCGGGTCTCGCGGCTGACCAGATAGCCCACCCGCCGCCGTGCTTCATCCAGATCCCCTTGGCGCAGGGCCTGGGCCACGGGCAATACATGCTCGCCCAGGCTGCGCATGCCCAGCGCGCAATACAGCGCCAGGGCGTCCACCAGCCAACCGATGTAGGGCAGCCACGACAGGATCAGTGCCAGCAGGGTCAAGGGCACCACGGCCAGGAACCAGGCGCTGACCCCATGGCTGCGCCAGCCGCGGCCACCGGCATTCAAGCGTTGCTCCAGACGCCCGGCGAAATTGCCGAATGCCACCAGCGGATGACGCCGCTGCGGCTCGCCCAGCAGCGCATCCAGCGCCACACCGGCAACAGTCAGCAAGGCGATGCTCATGCCTGCTCTCCCCATTGGTTCTCGTAGAGCATCTCGCTCAGCGGCCGCTCACGCGCCCAGTCTTCCAGCACCAGCATGGGCGCCTCGTAGAATTTCGCCACCGGCCCCAGGCACAGCACTGCCACAGGCTTGGCCCCGGCCGGCATGCCCAGCAGCTCGCCCAGCGCCTGCGGGTCGAACAGCGACACCCAGCCCATCCCCAGGCCTTCGGCGCGTGCAGCCAGCCAGAGGTTCTGGATCGCGCAGGCCATCGACGCCAAATCCATTTCCGGCAGGGTCCGGCGGCCAAAGATGTGCGGCTCGCGCTTGTCCATCAAGGCGGCAACCAGCACCTCGGCGCACTCGCCGATGCCTTCGACCTTGAGCTGCATGAAGGCGTCGGAGCGCTCGCCGAGGGCCTCGGCTGTGCGAATCCGCTCCTCCTCCACCAGCGCCTGGATGCGCAGGCGCAGATCGCGCTGGCTGATACGAATGAAGCGCCAGGGCTGCATCAGCCCGACGCTGGGCGCCTGGTGCGCGGCGGCCAGCAGCCTGGCGAGCAGCTCAGGCGCCACATCGCCGCCGATGAAGTGGCGCATGTCACGCCGCTCGCCGATCGCTCGGTAGACCGCAGCGCGCTCGGCCTCGCTGAAAGCGTGTTCGTTCATGGTCGCAACAGCGCCGCCGCCGCTTCGGGGTTGGAAGGGAAATAGAAGTGCACGTAGGACGCCGTCAAGCGCCCCAGACGATAGACCGCCTCGTTGCCACGTCCGCCATTGGGGCTCAGGCCACGGGCGATGGGCGCAAGCTCGGTGGTGGTCAGCGAGTGGTGGTAGGTATGGCCACGCAGGGTGCCTTCAGGCAATTCGACGGCCTGCAGCGCCAACGCGGCGAGGCGCTTCTGCATCACGGCCTCGCCGGGCAACAGGCCCAGCAGCTCGGCACGTTCGCCCGCAACGTCGGTCAAGGCCTCAAGCAGGTAGAGCATGCCGCCGCATTCGGCCAACAAGGGTTTGCCTTCGTCATGGTGGCCGCGGATCGCCTCGCGCATCGGCGCGTTGGCCGCCAGGGCGTGGTGATGCAATTCGGGGTAGCCGCCGGGCAAATACAGGCTGTCGACTGCAGGCAGGTGCCGGTCGTGCAAGGGCGAGAAGAACACGAGCTCCGCGCCCTGATCGCGCAGCAGGTCGAGGTTGGCGCCATAGAGGAAGGCGAACGCCTCGTCGCGGGCCACACCGATGCGCACACCGGCAAGGCTTGCGGTCGAGGGGTCGGCGTGTGGTTCGACAAAGGCCACCGGCGGCGGCAAGGCAGCATCGCAGCTGGCGCCCAAGGCCTCGGCGGCAGCGTCCAGACGTGCATCCAGATCGTTCAGCTCACTGGCCTGGACCAGGCCGAGGTGACGGCTGGGCAACTCGATGCCGCGCTCGCGAGACAACCCGCCATACCAGCGCAAACATTCGGTCAGGCTACCTTCGAGCAGTTGCGCATGGCGCAGGCTGCCGACCCGGTTGGCCAGCACGCCAGCGAATGGCAGGTCAGGCTGGTAGCGCGCCAGGCCCAGGGCCAGGGCCCCGAAGGTCTGGGCCATGGCCGTGCCATCGATCACCGCCAGCACCGGCACGCCGAAATGCCGCGCCAGGTCAGCGCTCGACGGCGTACCGTCGAACAGCCCCATGACGCCTTCGATGAGGATCAGGTCGGCGTCGGCGGCAGCGTCCCACAACAGACGGCGGCTCTCCTGTTCGCCAATCATCCACATGTCCAACTGGTACACCGGCGCGCCGCTGGCGCGCTCCAGGATCATCGGGTCGAGAAAGTCCGGCCCGCACTTGAACACCCGCACCTTGCGCCCGAGGTTGCGGTGCAGGCGCGCCAAGGCGGCGGTGACGGTGGTCTTGCCCTGGCCGGAGGCTGGTGCGGCAATCAGCACCGCCGGGCAATGACGGGTGGCTCGACTCACAGTTCAACGCCCTTCTGTGCGCGGATACCGGCCTGGAAGGCGTGCTTGAGCATGCCCATCTCGGTCACGGTGTCGGCCAGCTCGATCATTTCCGGCTTGGCCCCGCGGCCAGTGACGATCACGTGTTGCATCGGAGGACGGGCCTGGATGTCCGAGAGCACCTGGTCCAGGTCGAGGTAGCCGTGCTTGAGGGCGATATTCAGCTCATCGAGCACTACAAACTGCACCGACGGGTCCTGCAGCAACTGGCGGGAGACGGCCCAGGCCGCCTCTGCTGCGGCGATGTCGCGCTGGCGGTCCTGGGTTTCCCAAGTGAAGCCCTCGCCCATCACGTGGTAGCGCACTTCGTTGGGAAAGCGGCGGAAGAACAGCTCCTCGCCGGTGCTGTTACGACCCTTGATGAACTGCACCACCCCGCACTGCATGCCATGCCCCAGCGCACGGGCAAGCATGCCGAAGGCCGAGCTGCTCTTGCCCTTGCCATTGCCAGTGAGCACCAGCAGCAGGCCGCACTCATTCGGGGAATTGGCGATACGTTCGTCGATGATCGCTTTTTTGCGCTGCATGCGTGCCAGGTGGCGTTCGTCGCGCTCGATGGATTCGCTCATCAGGGGTTCTCCGCAGGCTGTCGACGCGCCGGTCGGGCACTCGCGGGCGGGCACCAGGCAACGACAGATAAACAAGGCAGGCAGGCGAAGGGAGCGCGCAAAGGCCGTGGACACCACGGGGCAGCGCGCATCACCCTCCGTGATGCCGTTGACAGTGACAGGCCGGTCTCCGGGCTCGTGAGCCGGGCCTTGGCCCGAAACCGCGCGCCTTCCCGGGTGCGGACACCCAGTGGCCTTGCGCGGCCTTGACTCACCTACCGTTGCGGGGGCAGCGCCGGATTCGCGCCCTGCTGGCGCCCACCGGCTTCCCAGTTTCACCCTGCCGGAGCTGATCCGCAGAGCACCTGAAACACGCCGCGAAGGTTAGAGGGTTGCACAGGGAGCGTCAATTAAACGCGGACGATGAACGGTTGATCTGGATGCTTGTCTCAGTATGGAAGCAGTGATATCACATAGCCATCACCGGCTGTACGCGACCATAATAAAAGGAGAGCGCGGCATGCAAGGCTTGATCATCAACAACCCGCACCTGGAATTCCTGCGCCCGGCCCTGGAGCGCTGGATCGACTGCATCGACCGCTTCAACCAGATCCACGGCGACGGCGATGCGCCCTATTGGCACGGCGCCCAGGCCAATGCCGGTATCCTCGCCGCCGCTGCCTGGCAGGCCGAGCTGGTGGCGCTGCAGCACTATCAGAGCAAGAAGCAGCGTGACGAAGGCGAGCGCGAAGGGCGCTGCGATCTGTCGATTGCCGGCGCCGAACAATCCATTCATCTGCACACTGAGCAGCGCTGGCCGAAGATCGCCCGCCTGGACCTGGCGGGCGCCCTGCAGGAGGCGGCGACGTTGGCGCGGCTGGCAGCCTATCCCAGCCAGCTCAAGGCCGGGGCGCTGTTTGTCAGCCCGTGGAAGGCGGGGCAGCATGCAAGCCCCGAGGAACTACAGGATATGGTCGATGACTTGAACAAGCACACGGCCTGCGCGATTGCCTGGTACTTCCCGTATGCGTACCGCAAGCTGCCTAAACGAGTCAGGGCAATACCACCCGGGTGTGGCGTTATTGCTCAAGCAGGCTTGAACGTACGCCGGGGCTGCTGTGCAGCCCCGACAATCTCAGGGATTCTGCGCCAGGTGCCCCGGCGCCAACACCCGCTTGGCCTGCAAGTAGGCCTTGGACCAGTAGCTGTTCGACAGGTAGTCCAAGCGCACCGTACCGCCGGTGGACGGCGCATGCACGAAGCGCCCCTCCCCCACGTAGATCCCGGCATGGCTCACCTGCGAGCCACCGCCGGTGGCGAAGAACACCAAGTCACCGGACTGCAGCGAATTGATGTCCACGGTCGGCGCACGCATGACGATCATCTCGCGGGTCGAGCGTGGCAGGTTGATGTTGGCCGCGCCGCGGTAGACGTAACCGATCAGCCCACTGCAATCGAAACCCGAATCCGGGGTGTTGCCGCCCCAGCGGTACGGGGTGCCGACCAGACCGATGGCACGGATCAACACATCGTCAGCCACAGGCGACGAGGAAGGTTGGTCGATGAAGGTGATCTGCGGCTTGGCCACAGGTGCCGGTGCCGGAGCACGGCTGGAACAGGCGGCAAGCAGTGCCACCAGGGAAAGGAATGCGAAGCGCGTCATCATCGCCATGGGTCAGAACCTGTCTGAGACCAATCGGCCGCAGCCGAAAAAAGAGTTAAGGATTTAGATTAGACGCTATTCGTAAATGCGCACGGCGGCTAGCTTTTCAGCTACGCCGCCGTGCGAGGATACATCATTTTGATATCAGTTGCGCGACAGGGTGGTGGTCGGCGCCATGGCCAAGGCACGCTTGGCTTCGATGAAGGTCTTGCTCCAGTAACGGTCACCGAGGTTGTCGATGCGCACACCACCGCTGCGGCGGCTGCTGGAGTGGATGAACTGGTTGTCACCCAGGTAGATGCCGGCATGGCTGACACGGCCACGGCCATTGGTGCTGAAGAACAGCAGGTCACCCGGCTTGAGCTTGTTGCGTGCGACCTTGGGGGCATCGACGTTGATCATCTCGCGGGTCGAGCGCGGCAGGTTCATGCCGGCCTCTTCGCGGAACAGGTAGCCGATGAAGCCGCTGCAATCGAAGCCGGACTGCTCGGAAGTACCGCCGAAACGATAACGGGTGCCGATCAGCGACATGCCACGCTCCAGAATGCTGTCTGCAAGGACGGGCAACTGGTAGGGCTTGCTGTTGCTGGAGAAGGCTTGAAGGTCTTCATCGGTGGCGAGGTCTTCTTCGTCGAATACCGACGAATGCGAAGCCTTGGCCTTGACCGCGGTTTGCGCGGTGACCGATGGGTGATCCTGGGGCTGGGAAATCGGGCCTTGGGCCGCGCAGCCAAAAAGCAGGGTCACGAGTGCGAGTGGCACGAGGGGTGCGAAGCGCTTGAGCATGGGCACGACCGTGTCTGTAATCCTTTAGAAGTGGGAAACTATGCCTTCTATCGGACCTATTTGCAAATTTTATCGAAAAAAATGTGACTTTTGCGTTTTGCCGCTCTGGCCCGGTGTTTTCAGGGTTACCAGCCGAGGGTTTCCTTGAGGAAGGGAATGGTCAACTTGCGCTGGGCTTGCAGCGAGGCCTGGTCGAGGCGTTCGAGCAGATCGAACAGTGCACTCATGCTGCGCGTTCCACGCGTGAGAATGAAGTGCCCGACCTCATCGGTCAGGTGCAAACCACGGCGCGAGGCGCGCAATTGCAAGGCACGCAGCTTGTCTTCGTCGGACAGGCCACGCATCTGGAAAATCAGTGCCAGGGTGAGCCGTGACTTGAGGTCGGCGAGCTTGATCGGCAGCTCACGCGGCGAACTCGAGGCCGCCAGCAGCAGACGCCTGCCGCTGTCACGCAGGCGATTGAACAGATGGAACATCGCCTCTTCCCAGTCGGCCTTGCCGGCAATCACGTGCAGGTCGTCGATGCACACCAGCTCGTACTGCTCCAGATGGTCGAGCAACTCCACGCCTCGGTCGAGCAACTGCGCCAACGGCAGGTAGACGGCGGGCTCGCCCAGTTGCTGGAAACGGTGGGTGGCAGCCTGCAGCAGGTGGGTGCGCCCTGCGCCCTGCTTGCCCCACAGATAGATGAGGCTCTCGGTCCAGCCCGCGTCGGCTTCGCACAGCCGCTCGACGTAGCCCAATGCCGCGGCATTGGCGCCCGGATAGTAGTTGATGAAGGTGGCGTCATCGCGCAGGCGCACACCCAGGGGCAACTGGATTGGTTTCATGCTGGCTGGCGGTCGCGAGGACCAAAGGGGGCCTTTGGTGAAGAGTGCGCAAAGTCTATACCCGCAGCGCGGGCGGCACAATCGGGGAAGGGAATAGCGCAAGTAAAATCAACAGGTTGCGTGATTTTTGAGCAATCAGAGCATCACCTCGGCCACGCGCCCCGCCCATTAGCGTGCCAGACTCGAAGTCGCCTGGGTGCAAAAGCAGGTCGCCTGGGTGCGATTTTTCCACTCGCCCGGCTCATAACCTGAACGGCAGCCACCGCCGCGCGGGGCGTCATGACATAACAACGATAATCACCGTCTCGTGAGGGGAAGAGTCATGCAGCGATCGATCAAGGCGGCCACCTGCGCCGCACTCCTGGGTATCAGCGCAGCCAGCTGGGGCGCAGAACCCGCCGCTTGCCAGAACGTGCGCATGGGCTCGGTGAACTGGACCGACGTCGTCGCCAGCAGCGCCGTCGCCGAAGCCCTGCTCGACAGCCTGGGCTACAAGGTCAAGCAGACCAGCGCCTCGCAGCAGATCATCCTGGCCGGCATGGCGGAAAAACGTCTCGATGTGTTTCTCGGTTACTGGCAGCCGACCATGCAATCGGTGGCCAAGCCTTTCCTGGACAAACAGCAGATCGACGTGATCAGCCCCGCCACCCTCGCCGATGCGCAGTCCACCTATGCCGTGCCCGCCTACGCCTACGACGCGGGCCTGAAGACCTTCGCCGACATCGCCAGGTTTCGCGACAAGCTCAAGAACCAGCTGTACCTGATCGAACCGGGCAGCGGCATGAACCGCATCACCGCACAGATGATCGCCGAAGACAAATTCGGCCTGAAGGGTTTCAAGGGCATCGAGTCCAGCGAGGCCGGCATGCTGACGGCGGTCAAGCGTGCCGTGCAGAAGAACGAGTGGGTGGTGTTCGCCGGCTGGAAGCCGCATCCGATGAACCTGCAGATCGACATGCGCTACCTCTCCGGCAGCGACGACGCCTTCGGCCCCAACGAAGGCTCGGCCACCGTCTCGATCATGACCGCAGCCGGTTACCAGCAACAATGCGGCAACGTCGCCAAGCTGCTGCACAACCTGCGCTTTACCAGCGAAGGTGTCAGCCAGGTCATGGAGCCGATCCTCGACCGCAAAGCACCGCTCGATGCCGCTCGAGACTGGCTCAAGGCGCACCCCGAGCAAGTCTCGGCCTGGCTCGAGGGCGTGACCACATTCGACGGCAAGCCCGCCAATGCGGCATTGGTCGCGCAACAGTAATGCAGCGCTACCCTCTCTCGGCCGACATGCAGGCCTTCATCGAGCGGACCCGCGCCTTCGGCGTGGCCGATCCTGCACTGGCAGCCCAGCGCGCGGCCTATTCGCGCATGGCCGCAGCCTTCACCCCGCCATGCCCGGAAGGCGTGCAGGTGCGAGATTTGAATATGCCGGGACTGGTGCCCTTGCGCGTGTTCCAACCGGCACAAGCAGCACCGGCCGGAGGGTGGCCAGCGCTGCTATTTATGCATGGTGGTGGCTGGATGCTCGGTGGGCTCGACTCACACGCGTTCTTCTGCGCCGAACTGACGGCGTGCTTGGGAGTGGCGGTGGTCGCGGTGGATTACCGACTCGCGCCGGAACACCCCTTCCCCGCCGCCCTGCACGACAGCCTCGCCGTCTGGCGCGCCCTGCGCGATGGCGCGCTGGATGTGCCGGTTGACCCCACACGACTGGCAGCCATCGGCGACAGCGCCGGGGGCAATCTCGCCGCCGCCCTGTGCCTGGCACTGCGTGAAGCGGATGAGCCGCAGCCGCGCATGCAGGCGCTGATCTATCCAGCGCTGGGTGATGAGGACAGCGTGTCGCGGCGCGAATGTGCCGATGCACCGCTGTTGTCTGTCGACGACATGCGCGCCTGCCTGAACGCCTATCTGCCCTCCACTACTCACAGCCCGCTGGCGCTGCCATTGCTCGCCCGCGACCTCACGAGGCTGGCGCCCGCTTTCATTGCCGTGGCCGAATTCGACCCACTGCGCGATGACGGCCTGCGCTATGCACAACGGTTGAGAGACGACGGAGTGGCGGTCGATGACTTCCCAGGCCATGGACTGGTCCATGGCTGCCTGCGGGCCAGGGGGTTGCCGGAGGTGGAGGCACTGTACGAGGCGCTGTTTGCAGCGCTCAGGAACAGCCTCGATTGAGCCCCTTTTACCGAAACCGCCCGACCTGCAAGCGCGGGCTCGTCACGAGAGGGAAGCGCCTACCTAATGAAAGTTTCATGTTTTGACCCATGCTCTTTCTGCAAGAATCTTTAGTTACAACCTCTTACAAAGATTCGCTGAATAGCTGGAGCACGTGATGAATCCCCCCCTCCCTGCCAAAGCACCGTCCAAAGCCGGAAGAGTCTTCCGGGTGACCTCCGGCAATTTTCTCGAACAGTTCGACTTCTTCCTGTTCGGTTTCTACGCCACCCAGATCGCTGCCGCGTTCTTCCCTGCCAGCAACGAATTCGCCTCATTGATGATGACCTTCGCCGTATTCGGCGCAGGCTTCCTGATGCGCCCGCTGGGGGCGATCATCCTCGGCGCCTACATCGATGACGTGGGCAGACGCAAAGGCCTGATCGTGACCTTGGCGATCATGGCCAGCGGTACCTTGCTGATCGTGTTCGTGCCCGGCTATGCCAGCATCGGCCTGTGGGCGCCGGCCCTGGTGTTGCTCGGCAGGCTGCTGCAAGGGTTCTCGGCCGGTGCCGAGCTCGGTGGCGTTTCTGTTTACCTGGCAGAGATGGCCACGCCCGGGCGCAAAGGCTTCTACGCCAGCTGGCAATCGGCCAGCCAGCAGGTCTCCATCATGGTTGCCGCGGCCCTGGGCTATGGCCTGAATCAGTGGTTGTCCGCCGAGGAGTTGTCCCAGTGGGGATGGCGGATTCCCTTTGCCGTGGGCTGCCTGATCGTCCCGTGCATCTTCCTGCTGCGCCGCAACTTGCAGGAGACCGAAGAGTTCGCCAAACGTGAGCATCGCCCGACCATGAGCCAGGTGTTCAAGACACTGTGCGCCAACGCATCGGTGGTGATCCTGGGCATGCTGATGGTGGCCATGACCACCACCGCCTTCTACATGATCACCGTGTACGCCCCGACCTTCGGCAAGACCGTGCTGCAGCTCGATACCAGTGACGCATTGATGGTGACCTTGCTGGTCGCCGTGTCCAACTTCCTGTGGCTGCCGATCGGCGGCACGTTGAGCGATCGCCTGGGACGCAAACCGCTGCTGGCGGCAATGTCCCTGCTGACCGTACTCACGGCATACCCTGCGCTGTCATACCTGGCCCAGGCCCCCAGCTTCGCTCACATGCTGGAGGTGCTGCTGTGGTTCTCGTGCCTCTATGGCCTGTACAACGGCGCACTGATCCCTGCCCTGACCGAAATCATGCCCACCGAAGTGCGCGTTGCCGGATTCTCCCTGGCTTATAGCCTCGCCACCGCGGTGTTCGGCGGCTTCACCCCGGCGGTGTCCACCTGGGCGATCCATGCCACGTCAGACAAGGCCGCCCCGGCTTACTGGCTGATGTTCGCAGCGCTGTGTGCGTTCACTGCAACGCTTGTGCTGTATCGCCGTCGGCCTGCCCGCAGCACGGCTGTTGCCTGAGGGTGTGACGGATCTTTCTGATGTACAGGAAGATCCGTCTCGGACTGCGCACGCTCAACCATTGTCATTGCCACAATCCCGGGCCGGCTCAAGGTATTCGATGGCCTTGAGCTTCGCCGTCGCGTCACGATAGACAACGATACGAGGGAAAACACCACAACCCGCAGGGGTTGGGCTGACGGACAACACTTCGACCATTTCGACATCCATCCCATATCGGTAGGTTTGCACTGGCACTTTCTCGCCCTCCACTTCAATGGTCTTTTCCTGGGCCTGCACCGACAACGCACCCAACATCACCACAACGACCAATAGCCTTTTCACAGAAGTTTCCCGATTACCAGACAGTCAATACCAGCGCCGCAACGACGCGCCGTCGTACCCAAGCCGCCACTACAGGCCTATGACCTCTCGATAGACTTCCAGCGCGTTACGCTCGACCCAGTTGTGCTGTAACAGGCCATCCGGCCGCACATGCAAGATGGCAGTACCACGCATCTCGAATGGTGTTCCGCAGTCACGCCCGCCCAGAAACCCTCTGTTCCTGCCGGTAAACATCCAGCGCGATGCAACCCTGCTGCCATCGGCATTCTGGAAGGACTCGATGCTATTGAATTGAAATGCATCGATCCCCTGCAAAAAAGCCGTAACCCATTCGACGAACGCTTCACGCCCAACGATCTCGAGGCCACCGGAGGTGATCACGAAATCCTTGGCCACGCGCCCTGCCGCCGCCCTGGGATTTCGCGCCTGCCACACCTCACGCCAAAACGCCTCAACGATCTCCACCGACTTATCCACCGACATGCCTGCCTCCTGACCATTGCCAACGGGATGCGCCAGATCAGGCGCAGAACGGATGCTCGGCCTTTACGATTCAGAAGACAAACGCATAATATTAATTGCATCCAGTCGATCGGCTTATTGATATGTCACTCTCCCAACTTGAAATCGACCATGTGCGTACATTCATCGCAGTCGCCGAAGCGGGTAGCTTCACAGCAGCAGCAGAGACTGTCGGCAGATCGCAATCGGCAGTGAGCCAAAAGATCATTCGTCTTGAGGAAATCCTGGGACTGAGAGTGTTCGAGCGCACCAGCAGGACACTGACGCTGACCCGCGAAGGCGAGCAGTTGCTGCTCAATGCCCGCAAGTTGATGCTGCATGTCGACACGTTCCTCAGTGAACTCAAGCAACCAACTCGCGTCAAAACCTTGCGCCTTGGCATTTCCGAGAACCTGGTGCCCACACAACTGCCAAGGCTGCTGTCACGCTTCACCCAACTTCATCCAGACGTGCAGCTGGAGCTGAGCACCGGACTGAGCCACGACCTGCTCGCGGAGCACGAGGCGGGGCAACTGGACCTGGTGATTGCGAAGCAGAAGGCTGGCAACCAGGCCCAACACGGCCGGGTCATATGGCGCGAGCCTTTGGTATGGATGGCTGCGAGCGACTACGTAATGGAGCCGGCCGGCACGGTCAGGCTGGTCATGATGCGCCCGCCCTGCGCCTACCGCGCAATCATGATCGATGCGCTGACCGCCAGCCGGCGCGAATGGGCCACAGCCTGCACCGCCAACAACCTGGCCGGGGTACAAGCAGCAGTCGCGGGCGGGCTCGGTATCACTGCACTGGGTGCGTCGTTCATACAACCCGGCATGCGCATCCTCGAGCCATCCACCGTCTTGCCGGCGCTGCCCAGTACCGAAGTTGCAGTGATTGCACAGGATCCAGCCATGCAACACCTGGTCGAGCAATTGATCAGCCTGCTTTGCGAGGGCTTGATTAACAGAAGTGCGCTGGTGTGAAGGCGATCGGCGAACAACATGTGAAAACGAAAAAGCCCCGCTGATTCTCACCAGCGGGGCTTTTCATGTATGGCGGAGAGATAGGGATTTGAACCCGCCCGCATGATTGCTCAGGACTTGGCAGGCCCGCGAAATGGGGCGGCGACGCGTGTGAAGACGGGCCATTGAGGCCCATGGCGGCCCTGCACTTGCCCTAGATTTGCCCTAACCTCTGTGACTAAGGGACAACTCAGGAGCATACCTTTGCCCCTCCTCCCATTAACGCATTCGTGCCTGCTGGCGAGCATAAACCTCGTCGGTCAACCAGGGATGCATCGCTAAGTAATTCATCATCCCACTAGAAATATTTTTGACTTCTTCAAGGGAGTTCGGACCCCATTGCGCTACCTGCACAACGTCAAAGCGTATCTCAGCCTCAAGCCGGAGCAGAATTGCCGAACGCGTAAGGTTCACGCTACGTCTGAGCGCTAGGAAAGCCGCTGCTACGGGTGATTCAACGATGCGAGTGTGATCAACTCCCTTCAGGTCCTCTAGAGCCATCTCCAACAAACTAATGTGATACTTCAATACGAGGCCCTTGGGGGCCCCCTCTAGAATGTAGCGTGCTGCGGCAGCAATGACTTCATTCCCATACACAGCAATCTCAAAGGCCTTCTGCATGTACGAATAATCTGAGAGAGCCTTATCTTGGTTCTGCTTGACTGACGCGCGTTGCGCAATAAGGACGGCAGCAAGGATCGCCGCGATGCTTCCAATTGCCTGCACCCAGGCCGGCGCATCTTTGAGCGATCCGACCTGATCAAGCACCACCCAAAGCCCCCACCCCAGAACACCCAGTGATAGGTATCCCCAAAGCACCCATGCAGTGGCAACCCTCATGCTTTCTGAGAAGTGAAATTTCACACCTGCGATCCTTCAAAAATCATGCAGCTTGAAGGGATTTCGAACATTGGTCCAGCTCCGGCAATACATACCGATTGTGCTGGAGTATTAACGAGGGAAAGCGCCAAAGCCCCATGTACCAAGGGCTTGGTCGTTTTTGTGTCTGGCTGCGAAGCGCCCAAAGGGCATAGAATGGCGCTCGGTTTTCCCCATTTTTGCCTCACGCTATTGCTAATGCCGCGTGCGACCATCTGCTGTTCTGAGCTGGATTTCCGTCACTGCCTGACACAACGAATCCGCGATGACGCGCAACCGTTCTAGCTCATCAGCCGACCTGGCTTCTGCCTGGTGGAGCCTTCGCCTCGCGTCAATAGCCTCCAAGATCAGCGGCTCACCAGCCTCTAGCAACCCCAATAACGTCTTCTTCACCCATGCTCTCCACGTTGGTTCACTGCAGCTATTTAGCAGCGCATGTTTTGCAGCTACATGCTCATGCTCATCCACGCACTGGTGATCCGTTAGGCCGTTGCACCGCGGCAGATACCCGATTTCTATTGCCATTCATGCCAATGATGGCATCCTGCCTCATGGAGCAAATGCATCCGCCTTCTTATCGTATAGTAGAATAAATTTACTACCATTTTAACCATAGGCCAAACATCAGTGTTAAAAACTATAAAACTCAAATTCGGAAGCTCCCCAAGTCAAAAAAGCGAAGAAATTACTCTTACGCCACTCACTGTTTTCATAGGACCTAATAATTCTGGAAAAAGTAAAATCCTTAGCGAAATCAAAGATGCGTGCTCGGGCACTAACACTTCAATCATGAAGA
The DNA here is from genome assembly GCF_001320965.1 of Pseudomonas sp. NBRC 111143. Taxonomy (NCBI): domain Bacteria; kingdom Pseudomonadati; phylum Pseudomonadota; class Gammaproteobacteria; order Pseudomonadales; family Pseudomonadaceae; genus Pseudomonas; species Pseudomonas sp. NBRC 111143. The sequence goes on from NZ_BCBT01000002.1 coordinate 83,807, forward strand.
TACTTGAAAATATCGAACCAGAATTTCTACCAAAGGAATTTCTGGACAAGCTAATTGAGCAAAGGACTATTCCAGACACCCAACCCAACCCAAACCCCGACAGTTTAGTATTGCGAGGATCCGAACTAAACTCTCATCTCATGACCTCAAGAAGCTATATCCAAAACATCATTGACAACCCGAGCAGCAACCCCGAGTCTTACAGAAGCATGGTCTTAGGTCCTGAGACTTTAATGCTCAATGGAATTAATCGGCTCAGCCTAGTAAACACGCAAAACGCTGGAGACTTGCAGCTACCGCCAACAAGCACTCTAATGAGCCTACTGAAAAACAAAGAAAAGAGAAAAAAAGTCAGAAATATAACAAAAGACGCTTTCGGGAAATACCTTGTAATTGACCCAACAAATCTTGGAATGCTTCGCGCAAAGCTTGCAGACCATGAAATAGAAGAAGAAATCGAACTAGGACTATCTCGAGAGTCAATAAACTACCACTCCCAATCCCAACCAATTGACACAGCCAGCGATGGTGTTCGCGCATATACAGGAGTCATAGTTGAATTGATTGCTGGCGACCCCCAAATCATTCTAATCGATGAGCCCGAAGCATTTCTTCATCCTGCGCTAGCCTCAAAACTTGGCTCTAATATTTCGCAAATCATTTCAGCAACCAGCAAAAAAGTTTTTGCCTCCACGCATAGCCAAAACTTCCTAATGGGGTGCATTCAATCAGGCCAACCACTTAACATTATTAGACTCACATATAAAGACGGAGTCGCCACCTCTAGATGTCTAAAGAGTGACGAACTTCTAGAACTCATGAGAAACCCTCTCCTAAGATCTAGCGGGGTACTTTCTGGATTATTTTATGAGTCAGTAGTAATCACAGAGTCAGACGCAGACAGAGCATTTTACCAAGAAATAAACGAGCGACTTCTTCGCTTCAAACCAGAATGGGGAATTCCGAACTGCTTATTCATTAACGCCCAAAACAAACAAACCATTCCAACATTACTAAAGCCTCTAAGAGATCTAGGAATACCTGTATCAGGAATATTCGATATTGATATCCTCAAAGAAGGAGGCAGCGTATGGAAGAATCTTCTCAAGTGCGGTTACATTCCTGAAGCTAGCCACGACTCTTACGCATCACTTCGAACTTCCATTAAGAAGTCCTTCGACCAAACAGGCAAGGATATGAAAAGAGACGGCGGAATTGACATTCTAGAAGGCTCTGATCGCGAGACTGTTGAAAATCTTTTCCAACAACTAGGCGAGTATGGATTATTTGTAATCCCCGGTGGAGAACTAGAGTCCTGGCTGAAAGATCACAACATCTCTGGCCATGGGCCAACATGGTTAATTCGAATGTTCGAAGCCATGGGAAACAACCCTGAGCATTCAAACTACACCAAGCCAACAGAACAAGATATCTGGCAATTTATCAGCCGTATGAGCACCTGGCACTTAAATGCAAAAAGAAAGGGCATCCCGACTTAAATTTACTGACAAAATTAAATTTAAAAGGTGCGCTTCAGTCCGAAGAAATTATCTCCCTGGTAAAATTCAGAACCGTACCTCATCACTTCATTTAATATTCTACCCACAAAAGGAAGCGCCCTACCCCACACCAGGGCAGGGCGCGTCACATGCGAATCATCGGCTACTCACGCACGTAGTCCTGGCAGGCCAGCAGCGCGATCAGTCCTCGGTCGCCTCCATCGTTGATGGCGATAATTCGTTGAGCATGAGCTCTGTCAAGTTCGGCACGTACGCTTCCATGAACCAGGCCTCCGGCGCCGGGGGCTTCTCGCACCTCACCGTCCGGCATCGAGTAGGACTGACAGCCGCAGGTCAGCAGTAGGTAAGGGCTCCATGAACCCCACATTCAAAGCACTCAACTGATCCCGGATGCTGTGCTCCCGATTTCTTTCCGGAGCCCGCCGACCATGATGCGACCCGACGCTAAAGTCGAAAAAGTCTACCTCCAGCCAAACCTGTCGACTCTCGAAAATCCGTCAAACGCCTTTTAATGCAAGTGTTGGCTGAGGCCCATCAAGCAACCCAGACGAAACCGGGGCTTCGGTGCATTTTTCCAGAGATATCTTTGATTCTGCCTCGCGCAACTGGCGCCTACCTTCCGCGCACTTACTTTGAAAATCTTTCGACTCTGCAGATTTTTTTCTCAAAGCCATAGCAAATCTGTCATGCGAGTATTCTGAGTTTTGCTCGTACTTAACGGCCCGTTCCAAATACTCACAAGCCTCGGTTGGCAAGCCTTTATTTATCAGAAGGTTTCCTATATTCGCGGATATCCACTGCGAATCACTGTCAACCTTCGTCAACTTTTCGGCTCTTCGATATGCGTAAAGCGCCATATCATACAAGTCCAAGTTAAGGCATGAGTTACCGAGATACCCCCAGTATTCCGACGATTCTGGAAAATCATATGTCAGGCGATCAAATAAGTAGACTGCGATCGAATCCTGCTCGACGTCTTGAGCCAGACGACCATACTTGAATCGCAGCCCTCTATTATCTGGGTATTTGGCATAACAACGTTGGATTGCTAACAACGCATCATTTTTTCTATCGTCGCTTTCGAATATTTCCGCCAATCGAATTGCTACATCTGGAAAACCATCCGAACCAGTAAATTGAAGAGCAGCGATAGCACTATCACTATCAATTGCATCCGTGTGGCATAGCGCAATCGCTAATGCAATCTTGCTATCCTTTGGCCTACTCCTCTGTACAACAGAGAGGAATTCAAGTGCTTTGCTGCCATGGCCTTCAACGCGAAGTATAGATGCAACAAGCGATTGCAATTCCGATGCATTGAAGTTTTCCGTTGCGAGATCCATGAGCGGATCTACATTGCCATCATCTTTTAACTTTAGATCACAATAAAATAGCCAAGCTTTTTTCTCCAGAAGTTCTTCGCCTGAAAGGCTCGTCATCTCTTCCTGAAGTGCGTCCTTAGCCTGTTCATACTTTTTGTCGATAAAGTCAAACAACCAATCACGCTTCTTAATTTCATCTGTGACTCCGCCCCCAATATCTTCATTCATAGCAGCTCGACCTGGCACAATACCGAGCTTCTTAATTTGCTGTCGAATTTGGTGACACACAGGCCCGGTCGCAGCCTGCATACTTTCATCGGACCGCGCAAGATCATACTTTCCGGCAGTTACCCCTAGAAGGTCAGTTGGAAGGTGTAACTCTTCGCCAGAAGGCAGGATAAAGAACACCCGCTCCCGACCAAGCTTCCCGATAAACAATCCAAACTCAAAAAGCACGTTATCTCTAACTGCCGTTGTTGCCTTGTCTCGTATGCACAGCAAATCATCAGGGGAGAAAACAAAGACAGCGAAATCATTGGCAGAGAGCGCCGTCGTCAAACTTTCCATAGTAGTCCGAGACAGCTCAAAAACGCCTTGGTCCCAGACAGTGACTTCAGCCACATGCAGAAGGTTCTGTTGAACCGGATATGCAACGTTCAGCCCTTCAACTGAGGACCCAATGAAAACGCGAGGTTTGGCCATTGTCGCTCCTATGCGCATGAAAGCCCTACAAAAGGGCCTATACCCGATCAGGGTAACGTGTGACAGGGGCAAAGAATAGCCGAGGCTGCTGGATTTACTTGAGTCGGATCAAGGCATTGATAAGCAGGACAGCCGGGATGCACAGCATCGCGTTACGTACAAATGCTACGTACAATCCAAAACGAAAAGCCCCGCAGACCTTAATCTGCGGGGCTTCATCTTGTATGGCGGAGAGATAGGGATTTGAACCCTAGGTACTGTTGCCAGTACAACGGATTTCGAATCCGTCCCGTTCGACCACTCCGGCATCTCTCCAGTGGCGCGCATCATACCAGCGTTTTCGTTTCTGGCAAACCTTTTTCGAAAAAAATTCGCGTGGTATCAGGCGCTTGCGTGAGCGTGCGGGTTACAGCGGCACGCCCAGGCGCTTGGCGACTTCTTCGTAGGCTTCGATGACATCGCCCAGACCCTGGCGGAAGCGGTCCTTGTCCATCTTCTTGCGGGTTTCCTTGTCCCACAGGCGGCAGCCGTCAGGGCTGAACTCGTCGCCCAGGACGATCTGGCCGTGGAATACGCCGAACTCCAGCTTGAAGTCGACCAGCAGCAGGCCAGCGTCATCGAACAGCTTGCTCAGCACTTCGTTGACCTTCAGCGACAGTTTCTTCATCTCGACCAGTTGCTCGGCAGTGCCCCAGCCGAACGCGATAACGTGGGATTCGTTGATGAAGGGGTCGCCCTTCTCGTCGTTCTTCAGGAACAGCTCGAAGGTCGAAGGGGTCAGCTGAATGCCTTCCTCGACGCCCAGGCGCTTGACCAGGCTGCCGGCCGCGTAGTTACGCACGACGCACTCGACCGGGATCATGTCCAGCTTCTTGACCAGGCACTCGTTGTCGCCCAGCAGCTTGTCGAACTGGGTCGGCACGCCGGCCTCTTCGAGCTTCTGCATGATGAAGGCGTTGAACTTGTTGTTGACCATGCCCTTGCGGTCCAGCTGCTCGATGCGCTTGCCGTCGAACGCCGAGGTGTCGTTACGGAACAGCAGGATCAAGCGGTCGGCGTCGTCGGTCTTGTAAACCGATTTGGCCTTGCCGCGGTAGAGTTCGTCGCGTTTTTCCATGATGGGCTCCGCTTGCTTGAGTGGTTGGGCTAGGCGATTTCGCGCCAGTCGAGCCCGTGTTCCTGATTCGCCACCTGGAGCCAGTCCGGATCGCACCCCAAGGTGTCGACGAAGCACTGACGGGCCAGTTGTGGCAGGTTGTTCTTGCTGCTGAGGTGGGCCAGCACCAGGTGTTGCAGGTGCTTCCAGCCCAGCTCGGCCACCAGGTTGGCAGCCTGGTGGTTGTTCAGATGTCCTTGGCTGCCGCCGACCCGCTGCTTGAGAAAGTACGGGTAGTGCCCGCGTGCGAGCAGGTCACGGCAGTGATTGGCCTCGATCAGCAACGCGTCGAGGCCCTGGTAACGCTCCAGCAGGTACGTATCGTAGCTGCCCAGGTCTGTGAGCATGCCGAAACGCCGGCGCCCGTCACTGATCACGTATTGCAGGGGTTCGAACGCATCGTGCTCGACCCGCGCGGCACTGACCTGCAGTCTGCCGATGTCCAGTACGTCCCCACAACCGAGAAAACCGGCGACCTCCACCGGCTTGCGCATGCCGCGCAAGGTCCCTTGACTGAGGTAGACCGGTACATTGTAGCGCCGCGACAGCAACCCGACGCCATGCACGTGGTCGGCATGTTCGTGGGTCACCAGCACGGCGCTCAGTTGTGCTGCCGATACCCCGAGCAGCGCCAGGCGCCGCTCGGTCTCGCGCAGAGAGAACCCGCAATCGACCAGGACGAAGGTATCGTCACTGGCGATCAGCGTGCCATTTCCCTGGCTACCGCTTCCCAGTACCGCGAAGCGCACTTAGCCCAGACGGTCCTGGATCGCGCTCAGCACGCGGCGGGCCACATCGGCCGGAGCCACAGTGTTGATGTTCTTCTCGACGGTAACCTGGACCGACTCGCCCACCTTGCTCAAGCGAACCTGGTAGCGCTCGGCACGTGCCTCACGCTCTTCCTTGCTCGGCGCGCTGCCGAACAGGCGGCTGAAGAAGCCCGGCTCGTTCTGCTTGTCCTCGGGTTTCTCCGACAGGTTGATGTAGTACAGGCCCAGGCTGCGGTTGATGTCCTCGACACGCCATTCGCCCTGCTCCAGGGCGCGGCCTACGCCAGACCAGGCGCGGTTCAGGTCCGAGCCCAGGAACAGCACCGGGTTGCCGCTGCCGTCCTCGCTCAGGCTGACCTGGCTCGGGGCATCGAAGTCACGCGCCGCCAGCAGCGACACCGAACCGCCCTTCTCGGCGCTGCGGTTCATGCTGGCCAGCAGCTCGTCGACCAGCAATGCGTCGACGCCGGTGTTGCTCGACGTGCTCGGGAAGCCAGGCTCGGCGGTGCTGCCGGCCGGACGCTCGACGCTGACCACGTACACCTCGGAGGTGTTGCGCTGCACGCCGGGCTCCATGCGCACACGGACGCGCACTTCGCTGTCCGGGCTGCTGGAGGTGCTGGCCAGGCGCTGGCCGAGCGAGGCAGACAGCTCATCGAAGCGCTGCCAGGTGGTGTTGAACTCACCCGTTTGCGGACGCTCTTCGGCGATGCGGAAACCATTGTCTTCAAAGTACTGGCGCGCGACCGGCCAGACTTCGGCCGGCGAGCGCTGGGCCAGCACCCAACGGTTGGCACCGCTGCGCTGCAGGGTGAAATCGCTGACGTCGGCGCTGGCCGACAGCGGCTGCGGACGCGGCACTTCGAACTCGCCGGTGGCGTTGTCGTCGGCCACGTTGCGCGGGATCGGCAGCAGCGGATCCAGACGCTTGACGTTGGCGGCGTCCGGCGGCAGTTGCATCGGCGCAGTCGGGTGCGCCTGCAGGTAATCGCTGCCGCGATCGCGGAAATAGCCATCCTCGCCCCACAGCCAGCCGCACCCGCTGGTGCTGGAGATGATCAGGGCGAGCGCGGAAAGACCAGCCAGTCGCTTCATGCGGTGTACTTCCTCGATTAAACCAGTACGCCGGACTGGCGCAAGGCAGTACGGACTTTTTCGTGACAGCCTTCGCTCAGCCAGGTCAGCGGCAGGCGAATGCCCTTGTGCATCAGGCCCATTTCCACCAGCGCCCACTTCACAGGGATCGGGTTGGCTTCGCAGAACAGGTCTTTGTGCAGCGGCATGAGTTTTTCGTTGATCGCGCGGGCCTTCTCGGCATTGCCCTCAAGGGCGGCCTCGCACAGATCGGCCATTTCGCGCGGGGCGACGTTGGCAGTGACGGAAATGTTGCCCTTGCCGCCCATCAGGATCAGCTCGACGGCCGTCGGGTCGTCGCCGGACATGACGATGAAGTCGCTGTCGACGCCCTCGATGATGGCCTTGGCACGGGCCAGGTCGCCGGTGGCTTCCTTGATGCCGATGATGTTCTTGACCTTCGACAGGCGGATCACGGTCTCGGCCTGCATGTCGCACGAGGTGCGGCCGGGCACGTTATAGAGGATCTGCGGGATGTCGACGGCTTCGGCGATGTGCTTGAAGTGCTGGTACAGGCCTTCTTGCGTCGGCTTGTTGTAGTACGGCACCACCAGCAGGCAGGCGTCGGCGCCGGCGTTCTTGGCGTTCTGCGTCAGGTGCACGGCTTCGGCGGTGGAGTTGGCGCCGGTGCCGGCGATCACCGGGATGCGGCGGGCGCTGCGCTTGACGCGCTCGACCACGTGCTTGATGACCAGGATGTGCTCTTCGACGTCAAGCGTGGCGGATTCGCCAGTGGTGCCGACCGCTACGATCGCGTGGGTGCCCTTTTCCAGGTGGAAGTCGACCAGTTTATCGAGGCTGTCCCAATCCAGACGCCCTTGTGCATCCATGGGTGTGACCAATGCCACCATACTGCCCGCGATCATGAAACTGCTCCTGCCGGAAAAAGAGAGCGGTAATGGTACTGGCGCCATCGACCTTGCACAAGCGAAGCTGGCGGGCGGAGCATTCCCCTCGGCCTCGCTTTTCGCTACCCTTGATTCTTTGATCGGCGCAGTGCGGCCCGCCGGGCCGTCGACAGTGCTCCACGCCAGTACTTCGTCACCCTCCAGAGGGCTGCGAATGCGGGTGACAGGGAGGCCAGCTCTCGTCCTTCGCCGACCGCTCATCGCTTTAGGAATGCTGCATGTCCACCGCCCCCCGCGAACAATTCCTCGTCATCAGTGCCTTGGGCCCCAATCCCATGGAGCTTGCCAACGTCCTCAGCCGCGCGGCCTTCGAAAACCGCTGCGCGGTGGTCACCTCGCGCCTGTCGCGCCACGGCGAAACCAGCGCCCTGGTATTGCAGGTCGGTGGCAGCTGGGATGCCCTGGCCCGTCTTGAGACCACCCTCCCCGGCCTTGGCAAGAAGCACGGCCTGACCCTCGATGTGGTGCGCAGCGCCGAGCAGGAGGTTCGCCCACAGGCCCTGCCCTACGTGGCCTACGTCAGCGCCGCCTATCGCCCGGACATCATCAACGAGCTGTGCCAGTTCTTCCTCGACCACCGCGTCGAGCTCGACGGGATGACCTGCGACACCTACCTCGCCCCGCAGACTGGCAGCAGCATGCTCAACGCCCAGTTCACCGTGATCCTGCCGGCCGGCACCCAGATCAGCTGGCTGCGCGACCAGTTCCTGGATTTCGCCGACGCCCTGAACCTGGACGCCCTGATCGAACCCTGGCGCCCACAGAACCCTGTCTAAGGAGCTCCCATGGCCGTTGCCATCGACCAACCCGTTGCCGACTTCCAGGCCCAGGCCACCAGCGGCCAGACCATCAGCCTGTCCGCGCTCAAGGGCCAGCAGGTGGTGCTGTACTTCTACCCGAAGGACAGCACGCCGGGCTGCACCACCCAGGGCCAGGGTTTCCGTGACCAGCACGAAGCCTTCAAGGCTGCCAACACCGTGGTGCTGGGCGTCTCGCGTGACGGCATCAAGTCGCACGAGAACTTCAAGGCCAAGCAGGGCTTCACCTTCGAGCTGATCAGCGACAAGGACGAGGCGCTGTGCCAGCTGTTCGACGTGATCAAGCTGAAGAAGCTGTATGGCAAGGAATACCTGGGCGTGGACCGCAGCACGTTCCTGATCGACAAGGACGGTGTGCTGCGCCAGGAATGGCGCGGGGTGAAGGTGCCCGGGCATGTGGATGCGGTGCTGGCGGCAGCCCAGGCCCTGAACAAGGCCTGATATCGCCCTGGATTGCTTCGCGGGCAAGTTCGGCGTTCCGACTTGCCCGCGAAAAGAACGCTACGCCCCTACAGCAGTGGCGCCACCGTAGGCTCCTGCCGCGGCCAGGCATCGAGCACCGCCTTGAACAGCGTCGCCAGGGGAATGGCGAAGAAGATCCCCCAGAACCCCCACAGCCCACCGAACAGCAGCACCGCGCAGATGATTGCCACCGGGTGCAGGCTTACCGCCTCCGAGAACAGCAGCGGCACCAACACGTTGCCATCCAGCGCCTGGATGATCGCGTACACCGCCATCAGATAGATGAACTGATCACCCCAGCCCCACTGGAACAGCGCGATCAGGGTCACAGGCACGGTCACCACCACCGCCCCCACGTAGGGCACCACCACCGACAACCCCACCAGCAGCGCCAGCAGGGCCGCGTAGTTGAGCCCCAGGCTGATGAAAGCGATATAGGTGGCGATCCCGCAGATCAGGATCTCGATGCCCTTGCCGCGGATGTAGTTGGCGATCTGCCGATTCATCTCGTCGCCCACGCGAGTCAGCAATCTGCGCTCACGCGGCAGGTAGCCGCTGACCCAACGGGCGATCATCTCGCGGTCCTTGAGGAAGAAGAACACCAGGATCGGCACCAGCACCAGATAGATCATCGCGTTGACCAGCAGCGGCAAGCTAGAGAGCGAGAACGTCAGCGCCCACTGGCCGAACTTGCCGATCTCACCGCGCACCGACTCGATGGCGCGCAGCACCTGCTCGTCCGAAACCAGGTGCGGATAGCGCTCAGGCAGCAGCAACAACAGCGATTGCCATTTGCCGAGCATGCCCGGCAACTCGTTGAACAGGGTGATCAACTGGTGCCAGAGCAGCGGCACCAGCACCACCAGGAACACTCCGAGCGCCCCCATGAAGAGGGCGAACACCAGCCACACCGCCATGCGCGTCGGTACCTTGAAGCGCTCCAGAGCGTTGACCAGCCCCTGCATGAGGAACGCCAGGACCATGCCCGCCAGCACCGGCGCGAGCATGCCACCGAGCGTGAGTACCACGGTGAAGCCCAGGAACAGCAGGACCGCCAACACCACCGCTTCCTCATCGGAAAAGTAGCGCTGCATCCAGTCGCGAAGCACTTTGAACATTGACGATCCTTGGGAAAAAGACTCAGGCCTTGCGCAGCCAATAGGTGTAGATCCCTGACTCGGCCGTTTCACGAAGCAGCGTATGACCGGCAAGCTGGGCAAAAGTGCGAAAGTCACGCTGCGAGCCGGCATCGGTGGCCACCACCTTGAGGACCGCGCCGCTGGCCAGGCGATTGAGCTCCATTTTCGCCTTGAGCAGCGGCAGTGGGCAGTTCAGCCCGCTGGCGTCGAGCTCAGCATCGCAGGTCGGGGTATCGATCATCGGCGGTCTCCATGGCGGGCGCAACAAGGTGTTGCAGACGATGTCGGTAGGATACCGCCACTGGTCGCCAAGGTGCGAGCGGGCTACAGTAAGGGTTTTTGATCGACGCGAGCTTCTGCATGAATCTACTGCGCCCCACCCTGCTGACGCTGGCCTGCCTGATGGCCCTTCCTGGCCACGCCGACGACCTGCCGTCGCTGGGGGATGCCAGCTCTGCGATCGTCTCGCCGAAACAGGAGCACGACCTGGGCCGTGCCTGGCTGAGCCTGCTGCGCGGCCAGGTCAACCAGCTCAACGACCCACAGCTCAAGGACTACGTCGAGACCAGCGTGTACAAACTGGCCGAGACCAGCCAGTTGCAGGACCGACGCCTGGAATTCATCCTGATCGACAGCCGCGAACTCAACGCCTTCGCCGCGCCCGGCGGCATCGTCGGGGTCAACGGCGGCCTGTTCCTCAACGCCCAGACCGAAGGCGAGTACGCCTCGGTGCTGGCCCACGAACTGGCGCACTTGTCGCAGCGCCACTTCGCTCGCGGTGTCGAAGCCCAGCAGCGTATGCAGCTGCCGATGATGGCGGCGCTGCTGGCCGGTATCGTACTGGCCGCCGGCGGCGGTGGCGATGCCGGGATCGGCGTGATCGCCGGCACCCAGGCCGCGGCCCTGCAGGAGCAACGACGCTTCTCGCGGCAGAACGAGCAGGAGGCCGACCGCATCGGCATCCTCAACCTGGAAAAGGCCGGCTACGACCCGCGCAACATGCCGAGCATGTTCGAGCGCCTGGCCCGCCAGTATCGCTATGACGCCAAGCCACCGGAATTCCTGCTGACCCACCCGGTCACCGAATCGCGTATCGCCGACACCCGCAACCGCGCAGAACAGGCGCCCAAGGGCGGTGTCGAGGACAGCCTGCGCTACCAACTGATCCGTGCCCGTGTTGCCCTCACCTACGAAGGCACACCTGGCCTTGCCGCCAAGCGTTTCCGTGCCCAGCTCGACGAAAACCCCAACATCGACGCGGCCCGCTACGGCCTGGCCCTGGCGCAAATCAAGGGTGGCCAGTTGAACGAGGCACGGGAAAACCTCAAGCCGCTGTTGGCCAAGGCGCCCAACGACATCACCTACAACCTGGCGCAGATCGACCTGGACATCACCAACAACCGCCTGGCCGATGCCCAGCAGCGAGTCACCCGCATGCAGGGGCTGTATCCGGGCAACTACCCGCTCAAGCAGGTGAGCGCCGACCTGCTGGTCAAGCAGAGCAAGCCGGCCGAGGCGGAAAAGGTGCTGGATGACCTGGTGAAAAACCGGCCAGACGATCCGGATGTCTGGTATGACGTGGCCGAGGTGCGCGGCCTGTCGGGCAACACGATTGGCCTGCACCGGGCACGAGCGGAGTACTTCACGCTGGTGGGTGATTTCGACCAGGCGATCCAGCAGTTGGACTACGCCAAGCGCCGGGCGGGAAGCAACTTCCCACTGGCGTCGCAGATCGACCAGCGCCAGCGGGAGATCATGGAACAGCAGCGGATGGTCAAGGACATGATGCGCTGATATGGACAGGGGCCGCTGCGCGCCCCAATCGCGGGACGAGCCCGCTCCCACAGCGAGCGAGGGCATCACTCACTGAGGGAGCGGCAGTCTGGCGTCAGGCGTTACCGGAGAGCTTGAGACGCGCCGCCTGGGTAAAGTCCAGCATCCGGTTCAGTGGCTTGATCGCCCGCGGAATCAGCGCCGGCTCGACGAAGATTTCATTGCTGCCCTTGCGCAGGCAATCCAGCGTGCGCTCCAGCGTGTTCATCGCCATCCACGGGCAGTGCGCGCAACTGCGGCAGGCGGCGCCATTGCCGGCGGTCGGCGCTTCGACGAATACCTTGTCCGGACACAGCTGCTGCATCTTGTAGAAGATGCCGCGGTCGGTGGCGACGATGAAGGTCTTGTTGGGCAGCGTCTGCGCAGCCTTGATCAGTTGGCTGGTCGAACCCACGGCATCGGCCAGGTCGATCACCGACTCCGGCGACTCCGGGTGCACCAGGATCGCGGCATCCGGATACAGCGCCTTCATGTCGGCCAACTGGCGCGACTTGAACTCTTCATGAACGATGCAGGCACCATCCCACAGCAACATGTCGGCGCCGGTTTTCTTCTGGATGTAACGGCCCAGGTGCTGGTCCGGGCCCCAGATGATGGTCTCGCCGTTATCCATCAGGGTCTCGACGATCTCCAACGCGCAGCTGGAGGTCACCACCCAGTCGGCGCGCGCCTTTACCGCTGCCGAGGTGTTGGCGTAAACCACCACGGTACGCTCCGGGTGCTGGTCGCAGAACGCCGAGAACTCCTCTACCGGGCAGCCCAGGTCAAGGGAGCAGGTAGCTTCCAGGGTCGGCATCAGGATGCGCTTTTCCGGGGTAAGGATCTTCGCGGTCTCGCCCATGAAACGCACACCGGCGACCACCACGGTGTCAGCCGGATGGTTCTTGCCGAAGCGGGCCATTTCGAGGGAGTCGGAAACGCAACCACCGGTCTCCTCGGCCAGGGCCTGGATCACCGGATCGCAGTAGAAGTGGGCAACCAGAACCGCGTTCTGTGCCTTGAGCTCGGCAGCGATGGCCGCACGGTAATCGGCCTCCTGCGCGGGCGTCAGCGGATGGGGCTGCTTGGCGTCAAGGTGGGCTTGAACCAGGAGACGTTCGGAAATCTGGGTCATGATCGCTGGACCTGCGTGCGCGTCAGTCGAGTGTACCACCCGGCCCTGGCAGATCGGCTAACGGTGCCGGATGGCCGGCAGTGGCGGGCCATCGCGGCCCATCTGCGGGCGCGGATTATTATCGGACGGCGAAGGCTACAGGCAATCGGGGGAATGCAAAAGGGTTTTTCAAAGGGATGAGGCATTCAAGGAAGAACCCGTTCCCACAGGTGCATTGGCACTGCAGAAACGGGCCTACCCGCAAAGCCCTTTCGGGAATCGTCAGCCCTGCGGCGACAAGGCTGCCAGGTGCATGCTCATCAGCATGGCAAACTCCTCGACAGTCATCTTCTTGCCGTTGAAGTCGACCATCCCATCGGCATAGTTCAGCTTCGACACGATATCGCTGCCCTCTTCCAGTGCCATCCCACTCTGCAGCGCCATCACGCCGAACATGTTGCCTGCCTGACCGGCTTGCTGGGCAATGGCCTGAGGATCATTCTGGCCATCGAGCAACGCTTGCAACGTCACCAGATCCACGACCATTGGCTTGGACACCGACAACTTGCCCTGCAGGCGCGTGATCAGCTGCTTGGCGAACTGGTCCGGCGGCAGGTCGAAGGAGGTCGGACTGGCGAAGTCCAGCGACAGGTTGAAGTGGCTCTGGCCATTGGCCGTCTTGAACGACAGGTCTTCCACCGCCAGTTGCGGCTTGTCGGCCAGCAATTTCTGCAGGTCGCCCTGGACCTTGGCGGTCTCCTCGGGGCTCATGTTCAGCGACGGCACCGCCTCGCCACGGGCAGCGGCCTCTTGCAGCTCGGGTGCCTTGGTCTGGTACCACTCCAGCAGTGCCTGAGTGGCCGGCATGTTCACCGACTTCATGCTCAGCACCATCTGCCCGCTGCCCACTGCGCGACCGGCGTAGGTGATGTCGGACACCTTGTACTCCAGGCGCCCACCCAGCTTGTCCTGGCCCTCGGCGCTGTACAGGCTGTTCTGCTCCAGCCCCTTGAGCACCAGCACGTCCTGCTTCGGTCCGAGCGTGGCTTGCAGATCGGCCAGCAGCAGGTTCAGGTGGCCGACATAGATCATGTCGTGGCCGGTACTGGTCAGCTCGCCACCAATCTTGAAGCCGTTGAACTGCAACTTGACCGGCGGGTGATCATCACCGACCAGGGTCATGTCCAGGCGCTCGGCATTGCCGTGGATTTCCACCGCCTTGCCTTCACGATCCCCTTTGAGCACCAGTTGCATGCCCGCGAAGTCGAGGACATTGCCATCACCTTCGTCCAGCTTCACCGGCGCCAGCCGGATGTCGCTCTCGACGCCACCGCCATAGCCCAGGCTGACCTGGCCAACCACCGGCGACGTGTCGCCTGCAGCGGCAAACCACGATGCGGTGCCGTCATCCTTCTGCAACTGGCTGTTGCTGACCGCCATCACCGGCAGCAGCTTGAGCGCCTTGACCCGCGACCAAGGGAAAGGGCCATGCTCGATATGGTCGATCACACCGACCTCGAAGCTCACCGGCTCACCCTCGCCGAGACGCAGGTCGTTGGCCTTGAGCCGGTACTGCGCGTCGCTGGTGAACAGGTGCTGGTCAAGCGAGACCAACTCGATGGTCATGGTGCCACCCGTACCGACCAGCGCCTTCTGCAACTCCGCGTTGCCGCGGGCGATGGACTGCTCCAGCTCCGTCGGCAGCTGTTTGCCGGTGTACCAGGCGCCGGCAGTGGTGACGACGGCGATGGCGACGGCCAGGCCGGAAAGGATGCCTACTGATTTCTTCATGAATAGAACCGATTGCTGTCCATAGGGCTGATGGTGGCGCGAAGCACGCGACCGGGGGTGCCAAGCGTAGCACTGTCGCTTGCCGGCCGCGGTGTTCGCCCGGGAGATTTTCCTGCACTTGCGACGCGTCCTACAACTGCCGACAGGTGACAGCTGCTCAGAGCACATCTGTCCTCACTGATCAAACCGTTACAAGAGGCATGACCCACGACAAAGATCGTAAAATTTTACGAACACCAAAATCTGCTTTTTACTGTGAAAATCAAATAAAAGAGTTTAAGTCTGGATAGATAGCCGATAAAAACCTGAAAATCCATCACCCTGTCATGTTTAACTTGACACCCAACCGTCCAATCGTCTTTTATTTTCCCCACCTTGCTCCGCGCCCTATACACCAAAAAAAAGACCGCGCCGCCATCATGCCTGTCCGCCCCTGCCCCCAGGCGCCGCCGTTTCGCCGGCCTCGCCCGTACTGACTCCCGCGCCCACACGCGAACCTTCGCTCCGCTATAAAAGGTGAACAACATGGAGCTCATCCGCCCGACCTTGCCGTGCCCGTCGCCCGCCTCGTCCCGTCATCGCCGGGAGTGCCAGCATGCAGCCTGAGCACCCTGCCAGCCGTCACGAGCAGTTTCGCAAGTCCCTGCGCCTCTGGCAGGTAGTGGTCATCGGCCTGGCTTACATCGCGCCAATGACCGTCTTCGACACCTTCGGCATCGTCTCCGGCATCACCGCCGGTCACGTGCCCAGCGCCTACATCCTGGCCCTGCTGGGCATCCTGTTCACCGCCGTGAGCTACGGCACGCTGGTACGGCGTTTCCCGGAGTCGGGATCGGCCTACACCTACACGCAACGTGCGATCAACCCGCACGTGGGTTTCCTGGTCGGCTGGTCGTCGCTGCTCGACTACCTGTTGCTGCCGATGGTCAACGCCCTGTTGGCCAAGCTGTACCTGTCGGCGATGTTCCCCGAGGTGCCGGCATGGGTGTGGGTGGTGGCCTTCGTCACCCTGATCAGCCTGGTCAACATGCGCAGCATCAACCTGGTGGCCAACTTCAATACCCTGTTCGTGGCGGTGCAGATCGCGATCATGGCCGTGTTCGTCTACCTCTGCGTGCGCGGCCTGCACCAGGGCGAAGGGCTGGGCACGGCCTGGACGTTGATGCCGTTCGCCGATGAACAGACGCAGTTCAGTGCACTGGTCGCCGGCGCAACCATCCTGTGCTTCTCGTTCCTGGGCTTCGACGCCGTCACCTGCCTGTCAGAAGAAACCCGCGACCCGGCGCGCACCATCCCGCGCGCGATCTTCCTGATCGCCCTGATCGGCGGCGTGGTGTTCATCACCATGTCGTTCTTCATCCAGGCGTACTTCCCGACCATGGACCGCTTCCAGGATCATGAAGCCGCCCTGCCGGAAATCGCCCTGTACGTCGGTGGCAAGCTGTTCCAGTCGGTGTTCATCGCCTGCACGGTGATCAACACCATCGCCTCGGGCCTGGCGTCCCAGGCCAGCGTGTCCCGCCTGCTGTTCGTGATGGGCCGCGACAAGGTTATCCCGGCCCGCCTGTTCGCCCGTCTGCACCCGCGCTATCGCACCCCGGTGCTGAACATCGTGGTGGTGGGTGTGGTCGCCCTGTCGGCGATCTTCTTCGACCTGGTGACCGCCACCTCGGTGATCAATTTCGGCGCACTGATGGCCTTCAGCTTCGTCAACCTGTCGGTCATCAACCATTGCTATGTTCGCGAGCGGCGCAACAAGGGCCTGACCAACAACCTCAAGTATCTGGTGCTGCCGACGATAGGCTTTTGCATCATCGCCGTACTGTGGATCGACCTGGACGAGCACTCGCTGGCGTTCGGCGGCGCCTGGGCCTTGTGCGGCGTGCTGTACCTGGCCTGGCTGACCAAGGCGTTCCGCGTGGCCCCGCCAAGCTACGTGGCCGAATGACCCACCCTGCCGACAACGCCCGCGCCTGAACGCGGGCGTTGTCTTGATCGAGAAGGAAACGCTCCATGTCGCTGCGCCGTCTCTCCATCCAGTGGAAAATCACCCTGCTTGCCGGCTTGTGTCTGCTGGCGGTGGTCGCCTTGCTGGTAGCCACTTCGCTGATCCAGTCCCGGCGCAGCGCCGAACAGGTGTTCACTGCCAACACCGAGTTGCTCGACCAGAGCGCGCGGCTGCGTCTGCAGGCCCACGCCGAGACCCAGTCGCTGCGCATCCAGCGCTATTTCATGGACGCCTATCAATACGGCAACGGTTTCGCCCGCCTGGTGCAGGTGCTCAGGGCACGCGGCGGTGACCAATTGCGCAGCGACCTGGTCAAGGAAGCCGGTGCCGCGCTGGCAGGCAACCCCGACCTGATCGGCCTCTACCTGGTATTTCAACCGGACGCCCTGGAGCATCAGGACGCGCGTTTCAGCGGCCAGGCCGAGTTGGGCAGCAACGAGCAAGGGCGCTTCTCGCTGTACTGGTCACGCGAAGACTCCGGCGAGGTCGCCTCCGAAGCGATGCCCGAATCGATGCTGGCCGACACCCGCGTTGGCGCCAACGGCTCAGCCTACAACCGCTGGCTGACCTGCCCGCTGGAAACGGCCAAGGCCTGTGTGCTCGACCCGTACTTCGACGAAGTCAACGGCCGTCAGGTACTGATGACCAGCATCGCCCTGCCACTCCTGGAAAACGGCAAGGTGATCGGCGTGCTCGGCCTGGACATAGGCCTGGACAACCTGCAGCAACTGAGCCTGGCCGGGCGCCAGGAGCTGTTCGAAGGCCAGGGCCAGGTCAGCATCGTCAGCCCCGTCGGCCTGCTGGCCGGACACAGCCAGGACGCCAGCCAGTTGAGAAAGCCCCTGGAGCAGGCGCTGGGTGAGGCGGTACGCGAACTGCTGGCACCGATGCGTGCCGGCCAGCCGGTCGAGCGCCAGGAAGGCGGGATGCTGCGCGTTGCCCACCCGTTCGCACCGATCCCCGACGCCGCGCCATGGCAGGTGCTGCTGGAAGTGCCGGAAGCGGTGCTGCGCGCCCCTGCCGTGGCGGTCAACCAGCGCCTGGACGCACACAATCAGCAGGCAAACCTCAGCAGCCTGCTAATCGGCCTCGTCGCCGCCGTGCTCGGCCTGCTGCTGGTGTGGCTGACCGCGCGCGGCGTGACGCGGCCGATCCTTGCCGTGGCCGAGCGCTTGCGCGATATCGCCAGCGGCGAGGGCGATCTGACCCGTCGCCTGGACTACGCCCGCGACGACGAACTGGGCCAACTGACAGGCTGGTTCAACCGCTTCCTCGACAAGCTCCAGCCGGTGATCGCCCAGGTCAAGGCGTCGCTGCACGAAGCACGCGGCACGGCCGATCAGTCGGCCGCCATCGCCAGCCAGACCAGTGCCGGCATGCAGTTGCAGCATCGCGAGATCGAGCAGGTGGCCACCGCCGCCAACGAGATGAGCGCCACGGCGCAGGATGTCGCCCACAACGCCTCGCAGGCCGCCGAAGCCGCGCGCGGCGCCGACCAGGCCAGCCAGGAAGGCCTGCAACTGATCGCCAGCACCCGCCAGACCATCGCCAACCTGGCCGCGGGCATGGATGCGGCCATGGACGAAGCCCGTTCACTGGCCGGGCGCAGTGAGCAGATCGGCTCTGTACTGGAGGTGATCCGCGCGATTGCCGAGCAGACCAACCTGCTGGCGCTCAATGCCGCCATCGAGGCTGCACGTGCGGGCGAAGCCGGGCGCGGGTTTGCCGTGGTCGCCGACGAAGTGCGCAACCTGGCCCAGCGCACCCAGGTATCGGTGGAGGAGATCCGCGTGGTGATCGAAGGCTTGCAGCAAGGCACGCGCGACGTGGTCGATGCCATGCAGGCCGGCCAACGCCAGGCCCAGGACAATGCCCAGCGCATGGACCAGGCGCTGCCAGCGCTGCAACGGATCGGCGAGGCGGTGGCGGTGATCAGCGACATGAACCTGCAGATCGCCTCGGCGGCCGAGGAACAGAGCGCGGTGGCCGAAGAGGTGAACCGCAACGTGGCGGGTATTCGCGATGTGACCGAGTCGTTGTCAGGGCAGGCCGAAGAGTCGGCGCGGATCAGCCAGGCGCTCAACC
Source organism: Pseudomonas sp. NBRC 111143 (assembly GCF_001320965.1). NCBI lineage: Bacteria > Pseudomonadati > Pseudomonadota > Gammaproteobacteria > Pseudomonadales > Pseudomonadaceae > Pseudomonas > Pseudomonas sp. NBRC 111143. The sequence continues at coordinate 102,548 of NZ_BCBT01000002.1, forward strand.
GGCTGGCCAATCAACAGCAGGCGCTGATGGAGCAGTTCAGGACCTGATCGGCGGTACTGCGGTGTTCACTCACCGAACACCCGCGAAGGATGACGCAAGGTCGGGTCGAACGGATTGATCCTCGGCCCGATCGCCGCCGTTTCGCGCTTGAGCAACTCGACCACCATCGGCAGGCGCTCCGGCCCCAGCCGGTCGCTGATGGTCGCCACGCTCAACGCCGCCACGGCATGGCCATTGCCATCGAGGATCGGCACCGCAAGTCCGGCCATGCCTGGCAACACGCCGGTGTTGCGCGCGGCATACCCCTGGCGCCGCACGTTCTCCACCTCCGCGCGCAGGAACACCTCGTCGTACAGGTGGAAATCCCGTAGCCGCGGCAGATTATTGCGAATCACCGCCTCGCGCTCCTCCTCCGGGAGGAACGCCAGGATCGCCAGGCTCCCCTGCCCCACACCCAACGCCACACGCCCACCGATATCACCGGTGAAGGTACGGATCGGATACGGCCCTTCGCTGCGATCCAGGCACACCGCATCGAAGCCGCTGCGCGCTAGCAGAAACAGCGAGTCGCCCAGCGAAGCCGAGAGGCGCAGCAAGCTGGGTCGCACCAGATCGCGCAGGTTGCCGCTGTTGCCTGCCCGCGCCGCCAGGGCAAAGAACGCCAGGCTCAGACGATAACGCTTGCTGCGTGCCTCCTGCTCGACCATGCCTTCATCCACCAGGCTGCGCACCAGCCGGTGCACGGTCGGCTGGGACAGGCCTACCTGCTCGGCCAGCTCGATCACCCGCATGCCCTCCACCGTCGCCTCGCCCAACACCCTCAACACCGCGAACAAACGCGAGACCACACTGACGCCTGGCTCTTCCTGATTTCGTTTATCGGAATTCAATTTGTGCTTTTCCTTACCTGAATTTCACTGAACGAATAAAACTGAAAATAGTGCTCGACTCAGTGAAATTCGCCATTGAGGCCATCCTAGGCTTGCGCCTACTCTGCGTCCACCGGGACAAATCGAACAACACACCGGTGGCCTCGTGAGTATTCATCGGTCCTCGATTTGCCTCCTTGCATCTGCCCCAACAACAAGCGTGCCCGACACGCGACAAAAGACAGGTGGAACGCAGTCATGGCCTTTCTGCAACTGGACAATCTTTGCAAACGCTACGGCGCGATCGACGCCGTGGTCGCCACCAACCTCGCCATCGAACAAGGCGAGTTCGTTTCCTTGCTCGGGCCTTCAGGCTGCGGCAAGACCACCACCCTGCAGATGATCGCCGGCTTCGTCGACGTCAGCAGCGGCCGCATCCTGCTCGACGGGCGCGACATCACCCACGCCAAGCCCAGCAACCGTGGCCTGGGCGTGGTGTTCCAGAGCTACGCCCTGTTTCCGCACATGACCGTGGCCGACAACGTCGCCTTCGGCCTGCGCATGCGCAAGCAGCCCGAAACCGAGATTCGCCGCAAGGTGACCGAGGTGCTGACACTGGTGCGCCTGGACCGGCACGCCGAACGCTACCCACGCGAGCTGTCCGGTGGCCAGCGCCAGCGTGTGGCCCTGGCCCGGGCGCTGGTGATCGAGCCACCGGTGCTGCTGCTCGACGAGCCGCTGTCGAACCTTGATGCCAACCTGCGCGAAGAGATGCAGTTCGAGATCCGCAGGATCCAGAGCGAAGTCGGCATCACCACGCTGATGGTCACCCACGACCAGGCCGAAGCCCTGTCGATCAGCGACCGCGTGGTGGTGATGCAGGCCGGACGCGTCACCCAGGTCGACGAGCCATATCGCCTCTACGAACACCCGCGCACCCGCTTCATCTCCGACTTCGTCGGCAAGGCCAACCTGTTGCCCGGCGAGCTGGACGGCGCAGGCCTGCCGCAGGTGCACCACTGCCGCGACGCCAGCCTGACCCTGAGCCTGCGCCCGGAAAAGATCGACCTGCTCGACAACGGCGCCGGTCGTCTGCAGGGCCGCATCCTGACCCGCTACTTCCTTGGCAGCCAATGGCTGTACCGCATCGGCACACCGCTGGGGGAACTGACCGTGGTGCGGCGCAATGATGGCAGCGCACCGTTGGGTGAAGGTGTCGATGTCGGCCTGGACTGGCAGCCCGAGCTGCTGCGGGTGCTCGCCGCCGACGAGGTGAGCGCATGAACAGCGCCGTGCCTGCCCCCGCCACCTGCGCCAGGCAACACCGTGACCTGCGCGGCTATTGGCTGTCGGCACCAGCGCTGGCACTGTTCGCCGCACTGCTGATCGTGCCGCTGCTGCTGACCCTGGTGCTGTCGTTCAATGTGTTCGACTACGAAGTCGGCATCCGTGCCGACCACTGGACCTTCGAGCACTACCTGGCGCTGCTCGGCGACAGCTATTTCCTCGAAATCTTCTGGCGCACCTTCTGCATCAGCGCCCTGGTGACCCTGCTGTGCGTGGTGATCGGTGTACCCGAGGCCTACATCCTCAGCCGCATGGGCAGCCCGTGGCGCTCGATCTTCCTGGTGGTGATCCTCACTCCGCTGCTGATTTCGGTGGTGGTGCGCGCCTTCGGCTGGAGCCTGTTGCTGGGCGCCGACGGGCTGGTCAACCACGCCATCCAGGCCCTGGGTGGCGCGCCGATGAAGCTGTTGTACACCCCGTTCGCGGTGATCGTCGCGCTGGTCCACGTAATGCTGCCGTTCATGATCATCCCGGTCTGGACCAGCCTGCAGAAGCTCGACCCGGCCGCCGAACAGGCCGCGCTGTCACTTGGCGCCAGCCAGGCCAAGGTCATGCGTCTGGTGGTGCTGCCGCAGGTGATGCCAGGGGTGCTGTCCGGCACGCTGATCGTCTTCGGCCTGGCCGCCAGCTCCTTCGCCATCCCCGGCCTGCTCGGCGGACGTCGACTGAAGATGGTCGCCACGCTGGTCTACGACCAGTACCTGGCCGACCTGAACTGGCCCATGGGCGCGGCCATCGCCATCGCCCTGCTGCTGGTCAACCTGCTGATCATGCTGTCGTGGAACCGCATGATCGAACGCCGCTACAAGAAATCCCTGGGGTAACTCATGTCCAAGAACGGTCCTCTGGCCCTGACCTTCCACAGCCTGGTGGTGGTCTTCATGCTCGCACCGCTGGTGGTGGTGTGCCTGGTGGCATTCACTCCGGAAAACACCTTGAGCCTGCCCACGGCGGGGTTCTCGCTGCGCTGGTTCGAAGCGGTGTTCGAGCGCGCCGACTTCCTCGAAGCCTTCAACAACAGCCTGCAACTGGCGTTTCTTGCCGCCAGCCTGGCGACGCTGATCGCGGTGCCGGCAGGGCTTGCAATCACGCGCCTGCAGTTCCCGGGGCGCGACTTTCTGAACGTGCTGTTCCTGTCGCCGATCATCATTCCGCACCTGGTGCTGGGGGTGGCGCTGCTGCGCCTGTTCGCCCTGCTCGGAGTCAACGGCAGCTTCACCTGGCTGGTGCTGGCGCACACGGTGGTGATCACCCCGTACGTGCTGCGCCTGGTGATCGCCGCCGCCATCGGCGTCGACCGCAGCGCCGAGCAGGCCGCCGAATCGCTGGGTGCAAGCCGCTTCACGCTGTTTCGCAAGATCACCCTGCCGATGATCCTGCCCGGTATCGCCGGCGGCTGGCTGCTGGCGTTCATCAACAGCTTCGATGAGGTGACCCTGTCGATCTTCGTCACCTCCCCGGCCACCCAGACCCTGCCGGTGAAGATGTACGTCTACGCCACCGAGTCCATCGATCCGATGATGGCTGCAGTGTCGGCCCTGGTGATCGCCCTGACGGCGGTGACCATGATTCTGCTCGACCGGGTCTATGGCCTGGATCGGGTCCTGGTAGGGAAGCACTGACATGGCCTTGTTCAAACGCCTCGCCGAGCGCCAGCGCCCGGTGCTGGAATTCACCCTCGACGGCGAGCCGGCCAGTGGCTTGCTCGGCGACACCCTGCTGACCGCCGTACTGACCAGTGGAACGCACCTGCGCGGCAGCGACTTCAGCGCCGAGCCCCGCGCCGGGTTCTGCCTGATGGGCGCCTGCCAGGACTGCTGGGTACGGCTGGGCGATGGCCGCCGCGTACGCGCCTGCGCCACCGCGCTGGAAGCCGGGCAGCAGGTGCTGCGCGAACCGGGGCGCCGGCCATGAACGCCGTGGTGATCGTCGGTGCCGGCCCCGCCGGGATCCGCGCCGCGCAGACGCTGGTGGAGCACGGTGTGCGTCCAGCCCTGATCGACGAAGCCAGCCAGGGCGGCGGGCAGATCTATCGCCGCCAACCGGCCAACTTCACGCGATCGGCGCGCCAGCTCTACGGTTTCGAGGCTCGCAAGGCCAGCGCGCTGCACCAGACCCTCGACCAGCTCGCCGGGCACATCGACTATCGACCCGGCACCCTGGTGTGGAACGCCGAACACGGCGCCCTGGACACCCTGCGCGACGGCCATGCCGCGCACCTGCCCTACCAGCGCCTGATCATCGCCACCGGCGCCACCGACCGGGTGCTACCGGTGCCGGGCTGGACGCTGCCCGGGGTCTACACCCTGGGAGCTGCGCAGATCGCGCTCAAGCATCAGGGCTGCGCCATTGGCGAGCGCGTGCTGTTTTGCGGCAGCGGGCCATTGCTTTACCTGGTGGCCTACCAGTACGCCAAGGCCGGCGCCAAGGTCCTCGGCGTGCTCGACAGCGCGCCCTTCAGCGCCCAGTGCCGCGCCCTGCCTGAACTGCTGGAGCAACCGGCAACCCTGGGCAAGGGCCTGTACTACCGCGCCTGGCTCAGCGCCCATGGCGTGCCGGTGCACCACGGCGCGACGCTGGAACGCATCGAAGGCGGGCAACAGGTGCAACGAGCGATATGGCGCAAGGGCGACCAGCTTCATGACACCGAATGCGATGCGCTGGCCTTCGCCCATGCGCTGCGCAGCGAAACGCAGCTGGCTGACCTGCTCGGCTGTGCATTCGACTGGAATACGCTCAACCGCGCCTGGTTGCCGCGCCGCGACGAGGCCGGGCGCAGCAGCCAGCATGATGTCTACCTTGCCGGTGACGGCGCCGGGATCATGGGCGCCGACGCCGCCGAAATGGCCGGAGAACGCGCCGCCCTGGCGCTGCTGCAGGACCTCGGCCACACCGTCGATCCCCAGCGGTGCCGCACCCTGGAAAAACGCCTGACACGCATTGGCCGTTTCCGGGAAGGGCTGGAAGCCGCCTTCCCCTTCCCCGAGCGCTGGGCCGAACAGGCAGCGGATGATCTGGTGGTGTGCCGCTGCGAAGAGATCAGCGTCGGCGAGCTGCGCGCCGTGGTCGGCGAAGGCCATTGGGAGATCAACCGGGTCAAGGCTCACTGTCGGGTCGGCATGGGCCGCTGCCAGGGCCGCATGTGCGGCGCGGCAGCTGCGGAAATCATCGCCAGTTGCAGCGGCAAGGCCCTGCACGAGGTCGGCCGCCTGCGCGCCCAGGCGCCGATCAAACCCCTGCCCTTCGGCGTGGAGCGTGACGCATGAGCCCGTGGATCGACTCGGAGGTGATCGTCATGGGGGCCGGTATCGTCGGCGCCTCGGCGGCGCTTGCCCTGGCCCGGCGTGGCCGTTCGCTGACCTTGCTGGAACGTGGCTTCTGCGGCGCCCAGTCCAGCGGTGTCAACTACGGCGGCGTGCGCCGCCAGGGGCGCAGCCTGGCACAATTGCCATTGTCGCAGCGGGCGCACCAGATCTGGGGCGAACTGCCTGCGCTGATCGGCATCGATGGCGAGTACCTGCGCTCCGGACACCTGAAACTGGCGCGCAGCGAGGCCGACTTCGTCGCGCTGCAAGCCTATGAAGCGGCCAGCCGCGACCACGGCCTGGACCTGCAACTGCTCGACCGCAGCACCTTGCGCGCCCGCTACCCCTGGGTCGGCGAGATCGCCGTCGGCGCCTCGTACTGCGCTGATGATGGCCACGCCAACCCGCGCCTGGTCTCCCCCGCATTCGCCCGCGCCGCCCGCCAGAAAGGCGCACGGGTCATCGAGCAGGCCGGCGACAGCCGTGTCGAGCACGATGGCCAGCGCTTCATCCTGCACACCCAGAGCGGCCTGCGCCTGCGCGCACCATGGCTGCTCAATTGTGCCGGTGCCTGGGCCGCCGACCTGGCTGCGCAGTTCGGCGAGCCGGTGCCGATGGAGTCTGGCCACCCGGCGATGCTGGTTACCGAACCCTTGCCCTGGGTGATGAATGCCAGCACCGGTGTCGAGGGCGGCGGCATCTATGCCCGCCAGGTCGCCCGCGGCAATTGCGTGCTCGGCGGCGGGCGTGGCTTCGCCCTCGACGCATACCGCGCCCGCCCAGGGCAATCAGCGGTGCTGGCGATACTGCGCAACGCCGTCGAACTCTACCCGTTTCTGGCCGGCGCCCAGGCGATCCGCACCTGGAGCGGAACCGAAGGCTACCTGCCCGACCACGAGCCGGTGATCGGCGCCAGCACCACCCAACCCGGCCTGCTGCATGGCTTCGGCTTTGCCGGTGCGGGCTTCCAGATCGGCCCGGCAGTCGGCGAGGCACTGGCCGAACTGGTCTGCGACGGCGCCAGCCGCCAGCCGATCGAGGCATTTTCCATCCGTCGTTTCCAGGTCCGTCACGACCTGGCCTGTAACCACTAAGAGGAAGGTCGCTTTCATGAAGCACGTCAAACGTATTCTCGGCACCGGCTTGTCCTGCCTGTCACTGGCTATGCTCGCCGCCAGCCCCACGCTGCAGGCCGCCACCCCGACCCTGTACCTGGGCATGAACGGTGGCACCATGGAGCGTACCTACGCCGACAAGGTGCTACCGGCCTTCGAACAGGCGAACAACGTCAAGGTGGTGATCGTGCCCGGCACTTCGGCCGACCATTTGGCCAAGGTCCAGGCCAACAGCAAGAAGCCACAGATGCATGTGGTGATGCTCGACGACGGCATCATGTACCGGGCCATCTCGATGGGGCTGTGCAGCAAGCTGCAGCCCAGCGAGGCCTTGTCGCAGATTCCGCAGAAGGCACGTATCAAGGAAGAAGCCGTAGCTGTCAGCCTCGGGGTCACGGGGCTGGCCTACAACACTCGGCTGTTCGAGAAGAACGGCTGGGCAGCACCTACCTCGTGGGGCGACCTGCAAGACCCGCGCTTCAAGGACAAACTGGTGTTCCAGTCGCTGGCCTCCTCGACCTTCGGCCTGCATGGCTTCCTGATGTACAACCGTTTGCAGGGCGGAGACGAAAGCAACGTCGAACCGGGCTTCAAGGCCTGGCCCAAGCAGGTCGGGCCAAACGTGCTGGAGTACATCGCCAGTTCGGCGAAGATCTCCGAGATGGTGCAGACCGACGAAGCCGCGCTATTCCCGCTGACGCCCACCCAGGTCACCACCCTGCAGGCCAAGGGCATCCCGGTGGCCTACGCCCAGCCCAAGGAAGGAGCGGTGGTGCTGAATTTCGCCGAATGCGTGGTGGCCAACAACGACCAGCCGGAGCTGGCGCAGAAGCTCGCCGCCTACCTGCTGACGCCTGCGGCCCAGGCCCCGGCGCTGGAGGAAGGCGACCAGATTCCGTCCAACCCCACGACCCCGACCACCGAGCGCACGCGCGGCCAGGTCGAAGCGATGCAGCAGTACCAGCAGAGCGCCGTGGTGGTGAACTGGGACGAAGTCAACCAGCAGCGGCCGCAGTGGAACGCGCGCTGGAGTCGCTCGATCGAACGCTGACCAGGGCGCGGATACAGGCGGAGCGGAGCCGACCTGACCTAACGCCGGTAGGCTTGCCCGGTAGCGGACCTGGGCCTACTCTGCGGGCAAAGCCGCCTCAGCCGAGTCAAAGAGCCCCATGAACGACCCGTTGCAAACGCTTTGCTGGGATGACCTGCGCATCGTCAAGGCCATTGCCGATCACGGTAACCTGGTGGCCGCCGCCACTGCCCTGCAGGTCAACCACTCCACTGTCTCCAGACGCCTGACAGCGCTGGAAACCTGTCTGGGCGTATGCCTGTTCGACCGCCGTCGCAGCGGCTATGTCGCAACGGACGCCGGCAGCGAACTGGTGGCCCTGGCTGGCCGTCTGGAGCTGGAGATTCTCAGCGTCGCCCGCCGCGTCTCTGGTCACGCCCAAGGACTTAAAGGCGAGCTGCGCATGACCACCAGCGATGCACTGCTGCTGGACTTCCTCACCCCCATCGTCGCCCGCTTCCAGACCGCCAACCCACAGATCCGCATCGAGGTGAGCGTCGGCAACTCTGCGCTGAACCTGGCCAGGGGCGAGTCCGACATCGCCTTTCGCGCCACCCTCGCACCACCGGAAAACCTGTTCGGGCGCAAGGTCGCAACCATTGCCTGGGCGGTCTATGGCCGCAAACCTGTGCAGCCACTGCCGATGCCGCAGGCTCGTGAACTGGTGGGGATGCCCTGGGTCTCCTACGGCAAGGGATTGTCGGGCCTGCGGGCGTTCGACTTCGTCGAGCAGACCGTGGCCGCCGAGCAGGTGATCTACCGCAGCGACTCGGTCGCAGGCGTCGCCGCGGCCATCGCGGCAGGAATCGGTGTCGGTCTTCTTCCCTGCATGCATGGCGACCTGCAGCCAGGTCTGGTGCGCCTGAGCCCGGTGCAGCCGGAGGTCTACGATGAGCTGTGGATCCTCACCCATCCCGATATCCGCAAGTCCGGCAGGGTGCACGCGTTCATGCAGCATTGCGCCGAGGCCATCATCGCCCGGCGCGATTTCATCGAAGGCTGCGGGCGACTCGACTGAAGCCCCGTGCACCCTTGCGCGAGCGCCCGTGCATGCATGCACACTGCTCGCGCAGATGGCGCTCTAGACTCGCTGGCGTCGAGGGGGCGCCCTGCCCTCCCGATCTTTCGACGTACTCATGCAGCCTGCTGCCAGAAGGATCCCGCCATGACTATCAACGCTACCGCCAAGCCCGCCCGCTCATTGCTCAGCCCCGGTGACCACGCCCTGGTGCTGATCGATCACCAGTCACAGATGGCCTTCAACACCAAGTCGATCGACATCACCAACCTGCGCGCCAATACCGGCATCCTCGCCGAAACCGCCAAGGGCTTTGGCGTACCGACGATCATCTCGACGATTTCCCGCGACTCGTTCGCCGGCCCGCTGTTCGAGGAGGTCAGCAAGGCCTTTCCGGAGGCTGCAATCATCGACCGCACTACGTCCAACGCCTGGGAAGACGAGCAGTTCGTCGCCCGGATCAACGCCGTGGGCAAGCCACGCCTGGTGATTTGCGGGCTATGGACGTCGGTATGCTGCAACGGTCCGGTACTGTCGGCGCTCGAGCAGGGCTTCGAGGTCTACGTGGTCACCGACGCCTGCGGCGACTGCACCGCCGAAGCCCACGAGCGCGCCGTGCAGCGCATGATCCAGGCCGGCGCCCGGCCGATCACCGCCCTGACCTACTTGCTGGAGCTGCAGCGTGACTGGGCGCGCACTGAAACCTACGATCTCACCACGGGCGTTGCACGCCAATACGGCGGCGCCTTCGGGGTCGGCATCCAGTACGTGAAGACCATGTTCGCCGCCCACCAGGGGTGAGCTGATGAAGCCCTATCTGCTATCGCTTGGCATCGGCGTGGTGGTGGGCCTGATCTATTCGCTGACCGGCGTGCGCTCCCCTGCACCGCCGGTCATCGCGTTGGTCGGGCTTTTGGGAATGTTGGTCGGCGAGCAGGCGCTGCCGCTGGGCAAGCGCTTGCTGCGCATTGATCACACGGCCGAGCAGACCACAACGACCGAGCAACGGCGCCCCGCAGAACTGCGCGACCTGCCGCCCGACTGACGAGGCGTCAGCGGCCCTGACGGGCTCTGGCGTAGCCGAGGAAGGCGTCCAGGTCAGCGCTGCTGAGCATGCGCGCCACCTGCTTGACCTCTTCCATCGGCCAGTCCCACCAAGCCGCCTCCAGCAAGGCTTCGCGCACCGGCTCGTCGAAACGCCAGCGGATGAACTTGCACGGGTTGCCACCAACCACCGCAAATGGCGGTACATCGCGGGTGACCATCGCCCCGGCGGCAACGATGGCGCCATGACCGATGGTGACTCCGGAAAGGATCACCGCGTTGGTGCAGATCCAGCAGTCGCTGCCGATCACCACGTCGCCCTTGCTGGGGGCGTAATCCTTGATGTCTTCCAGGCCGTCGATCATTGCCGGAAAGGGATAGGTGGTCAGCCAGTCGGTTCGATGCTCGCCTCCCAACAGAACCTGAACACCTGCGGCGATGGAGGTGTAATTACCGATGCGCAGGACGGCATCATCACCAAAATCGGTGACCTCGGGGATACCATAACTGCCCACACCGACCGTGCTACGCGGATAGCGCAGGCGGATCTTCTCCGCCGCACGCTCAAGCTTGTCCATCGCCCGCAGACGCTTGCGTTCACGGCGCTAGGCCAGGTTCCTGAAGAATTTCACGGCAGGCGCTCCTCGATCGGCATCAACGGTGGAACATCAGGCGCTTGATGCGCTTGAGGGTGGTCTTGTTGTAGTGGCGCAGGGGAATGCTGCGCAGCAGATCCCAGGCATAGGCCTTGTCGGCAACCACGGCGTACTTGAGCGCCTTGTGCAACAGCACCGAGCGCCCACGGGCATAACCCGGATACTGCTGGTAGGGGGCGATGGCCTTGAGATCAGCCTCCAGCAACACCTTGAACTTGCGCGACAGGTTGTTGGGGTGGCGGCGGTAGCGGGTGACGCACACCGGCAGTTCATGGATCTCGTAGCCCTGGGCAGCAATGCGCAAGGTCATCTGGAAATCCTGGACCTTGATGCCCGGATCGTAGAAATCAGCCGCGCGCATCGCCTCCATCCGGTACAGCGAGCCTGGCGCGCCGACGACGACGGCGTCACGCAGGATCTCGGCAAAATCGAAGGTCTTGATTTCGGTGCGTTGCTGCACCTTGGTGTCGCGGCCTTCGGTGTCCATGTAGACGATCAACGCACCGACACAACCGACCTTCGGGTGAGCGTCCAGATAGGCGGCGCGAACACTCAGGGAGTTCGGCAGCATGATGTCGTCGAGATCGGGGGTCGAGACGTAGACCCCACGGGCATGCTGCAGACCGGTATTGAGCGCGCCGCTGACCCCTTGGTTGGCCTGGGTCAGCAGGGTGAAATCGTAGGTCGACTGCAACGCGCGCAGCATCTCCACGCTTCGGTCGCTGGAGCCGTCGTCGACGATGATGACTTCGAAGTTCGGGTAGTCCTGGGCAAAGATGCTCGCCAGGGCCGCCTCCAGGTACTTCTCGGCGTTGTAGCAGGGGGCGACGACCGAGATCAACGGTGCCTCAGTGGTGGAAGTACATCCTTGCGTCATCGTACTGGCAAGCCTCTGTGCGCGATCCGTGAGCGGGTCGCAGGGTTCAGCCCTGGACCGTAAAGGCGCACAGTATACGCAAGCCCGATGCGTTCTCGTAGCAGCCAGCTTCAGCCTTGGGCGGCAGGCTCGGCCAGGCGGTACGCGGCGAGCGCGGCCAGGTAGCTGCCATCGGGGGCACGCCGGCGGAAGTGCTTGTCGAGCCCGGCGAAAATCGCCTCGGCGACCTTGCGCTGATGCCGTGGATCCTGCAGCCGCTGGCAATCCCTGGCATTGGACATGAAGCCAGTTTCCACCAGGATCGAAGGCACGCTGGGTGACTTGAGCACCGCGAAACCGGCCTGCTCCACCCGGGCCTGGTGCAGGCCGGCCACGCCTTCCAGCTGGCCCAGCACCGAATGCCCCAGGTCCAGGCTGGTGGAGATGGTCGCGTTCATCGACATGTCCAGCAGCACGCCTGCCACCACAGGATCCTTGGGTGGCTTTTTCAACACGCTGGTTACTCCGACGAAATCGGCGTCGTTCTCGCGTTGTGCCATCCAGCGCGCCACGGTCGAGGTGGCACCATGCTCGGACAGGGCGAACACCGAGGCACCGGATGCGGTGCGCCTCGGCGCTGCGTCGGCATGCACGGAAATGAACAGGTCGGCATTCAGCCGTTGGGCCATTTCGGCACGTTTGCGAAGCGGGATGAACACGTCCTGATTGCGCACCAGGCGCGCCTTGAAGCCTTTCTCCGCGTCGATGCGTCGCGCCAGCAGGCGAGCGATGGCCAGGGCAACGAGTTTTTCCTGCTCACCCCCAGTGCCCACGGCACCTGGATCCTTGCCGCCGTGACCGGCGTCAATCACGATCAACAGGTCACGCCCCTGTGGCGGCGCCTTGGTCCCGACCGCCTTGCCCGTCGGCGCCGCAGCCACGACCGGCAAGCCGCCCAGACGCAGGGCCAACTGGCGACCGCGGGCGAGGGTCTGCAGTTCGCCGGAAATCCCAGGGGAGCGCAGGTCCAGCACGATGCGCAGGCCGCCGTCGGCAGTCGCTGCACTGCGAATCGCCTTGACCGGCGTGCCCTCCAGCGCCAGCCCATCAAGCGAAGTCGCCAGCCCCGCGCCTTGCAGGTCAAGAACCAGCCGCGGCGGCGCTTCGAGGGTGAAAGTGCGGGCGGGTATCGGGCCACTGAGGTCCAGCAGCAGGGTCGTGCCCTCTGCCGCCTGGCGCAAAACTGCACCGCGAACCTGCTCGGCGGTATTGGCCAGCACCAGGCGGCTGACAGGCAAGGTGCAGCCGGCAAACAGCAGCTGCAGGAAGGTGCGTCTGTCCATGGCGGAGGGCACTCGTGTCGACAAAAAGCTGATCAAATTTAAGGTTATAACATAACATTTTAAAGTAATTTGCAAGGCTTGCTTGTTGTCACGTTCCCCGATCTGCACACGCTGTTGAATCCGGCATGAACCACGGAGACGGAAACGAAAAAGCCCGCCATAAGGCGGGCTTCTCATACAGCGATTTCAATACATGCAAACCGCTGTGAATATGGTGGGTCGTGTAGGATTCGAACCTACGACCAATTGGTTAAAAGCCAACTGCTCTACCAACTGAGCTAACGACCCGTTGGATGGCGCGTATACTACTGATTTCTCAGAGAAAATCAACACCCCATCGCATTATTTTCAAAAATAACGTGTTGGATCGGCGACCCCGGCAGCCTTGAAGCCTTCAGCACGCAGGCGGCAGCTGTCGCACTTGCCGCAGGCGCGGCCATCATCATCTGCCTGATAGCAGGAAACCGTCAGACTGTAGTCCACCCCACGGGCGATACCGGCCTCGACGATTTGCGCCTTGCTCAGGTTCTGCAGTGGCGCCTGGATGCGGAACCCCTGCCCTTCCACACCCGCCTTGGTAGCCAGGTTGGCCATGCGCTCGAAGGCCTCGACGAACTCCGGGCGGCAGTCGGGGTAACCCGAATAATCAACAGCGTTGACGCCAATGAAGATGTCACGAGCTTGCAGCACTTCCGCCCAGCCCAGCGCCAACGACAGGAATACGGTGTTGCGCGCCGGTACATAAGTGACCGGAATACCTTCGGTAGGTGCTTCAGGCACATCGATGCTGCTGTCAGTGAGGGCCGAACCGCCAATACCATCGAGGTTCAAGCCAATGACCTTGTGCTCAACCACGCCCAGATCGCGAGCCACCCGCGCAGCTGCGTTGAGCTCGGCGCGGTGGCGCTGGCCGTAATCGAAGCTCATGGTGTAGCAACTGTAACCCTCGGCCTTGGCCATGGCGACCACAGTGGCCGAGTCCAGTCCGCCAGACAGCAGGATTACCGCACGTTTTTCAGTCATGTCATCACTCTCTTGATCAGCGGCCCGGTTCGTCGTTCCACAGCAACTTGTGCAGTTGCAGTTGGAAACGCACGGGCAGGTTGTCGGCGACGATCCAGTCGGCCAGGTCGCTGGCGCTCACCTGATGGTGGCTGGGCGAGAACAGGACTTCACCTGCCCGTCCTTCGAGGTTGTACTGGATCAGCTTGGACACTGCCCAGTCGTAGTCCTCGCGGGAGCAGATGACGAACTTGACCTGATCATTGCTCGTCAGGTGTTCGATGTTCTCGTAGCGGTTACGGTGGACCTCTTCCGAACCTGGGGTCTTGAGGTCGACCACGCGACTGACGCGCTTATCCACCGGCGAGATGTCGAGCGCGCCGCTGGTCTCCAGCGAAACCTCATAGCCCGCATCGCACAGGCGCTCAAGCAACGGCAATGCGTTGGGCTGGGCCAACGGTTCGCCCCCAGTGACGCAGACATAGCGCGGACGAAAACCCGCGACCTGCTCGAGAATGTCGTCGAGGGTACGCAGTGTGCCGCCACTGAATGCGTAGGCACTGTCGCAGTACTGGCAGCGCAGCGGGCAGCCGGTCAAACGCACGAACACGGTGGGCAAGCCAGCCGTTCGCGTTTCACCCTGCAACGAGTAAAAGACTTCGGTGATACGTAATGTGTCTTGCATGGTCGCCACGGGCGTGACAGCTATACAGGCTGACCGCCTCCGTCAGGCACTGCTGCAGACTCGACATAGCGTTATCCGCAACAGCGTGTTTACGAAAAAAGGGCAGAGATTCTAACGAAAAAACCCGCGCTAGGCGCGGGTTTCTTTCAAGCGGTGCAGTTCAGAGCTTCTGCAGGTCACGCTGGGCCAGTTGCGCGGCGGAGGTGCCAGGGTACTGGGTGATGACTTGCTGCAGGATGCCCTTGACCTTGTCGGTATGGCCCATGCGACGTTCGACATCGGCCAACTTGTACAGCGAGTCAGGCACCTTGCTGTGCTTGGGGTACAACTGGCTGACCTTGGCGAAGGCCTGGCCGGCGCCTTGTAGGTCGCCTTTGGCGAGGTTGACCTCACCCAGCCAGTACTGCGCGTTGCCGGCGTACTGGCTGTTGGGATACTTGCGCAGGAAGGCGCTGAAGGCCTGACTGGCCTTGTCGAAGTCCTTCTGCTTGATCAGATCGAAAGCAGCATCGTAGAACAGCTTTTCTTTCGCCGGATCGGCCGGCTCACTATTGGCAGCCGGTTGCTGCGCAGCGCTTGCGCCGGCAGCGGCACCTGCGGCGTCGGATGCGCCACCGGTGGAGGAATTATCGGGTGTAGCGACTGGTGCGGCACCACTGTTGATGCGGCGGTCCAGATCCTGGTATCGCTCCAGGTTTTCCTGCTTCATGCGCGACACATCGTTCTGCAGCTCTTCGATGATGCCTTGCTGACGGGAAATCTGGTCCTGCATCTGTTGCAGCTGCAGGAACAGCTGACCCTGTGCAGAAGCAGGGGCCGAAGCCCCTGCCCCGGCATAGGCGCCGCTCGTGCCATAACCCGAAGGCGGATAACTGCCTCCGTTGTCATCAACTACAGGAACCGCAGCCCACGCAGAAAGCGGCAGGCTGAGGGCGAGGACGGTTACAACACGACGGCACATACGCATAAGAACTTACTTACGCAGTTCTACGCGACGGTTCTGAGCCCAGGACTGCTCGTCGTTGCCGGTAGCAACTGGACGCTCTTCGCCGTAGGAAACCAGTTCCAGCTGAGCAGGGGAAACGCCCTGCAGAACCAGGTAGCGCTGAACGGCCTTGGCACGACGCTCGCCCAGAGCCATGTTGTACTCGCGGGTACCGCGCTCGTCGGTGTTACCTTCCAGAACAACGCGGTTGCCGTTGGCTTTCAGGTCCTTGGCGTGAACGTCCAGGGCGCGCATGGCTTCTGGCTTCAGATCCGAGCTGTCGTATTCGAAGTAGAAGGTGGTGATTGCGCGCAGGGCGGCTTCTTCGCTCAGGGAACCGTCGACAGCGCCGGTGTTTGCACCGTAGCCAGCGTTCGGGTCAACAGCGCCTTCGCCAGCGTTGTCACCGCCCTTGGAGGAGCAACCTACAGCTACGGCCATGGCCAGAGCCAGCGCAGCGAATTTACCAAACTTCAGCATTTCCATCGTGAAACTCCTAATGAAACCCCAGTGTGTTAAGCAAAATTGTTACGCCGCAATCAGTTCAGGTAGGGGGACCAGGACGGTTCTCTGACTTCGCCTTGAGCGGTAGGAAGTGGGAGCCTCACACGGCCGTTAAGCGACACGAGCATCAAGACTCCCCGGCCCTGCTGGCGGGTGGCGTAGATTAGCATGGTGCCGTTAGGCGCAACAGTGGGAGACTCATCAAGACTCGTTTCAGAAAGAATCTTTACACTTCCCCGTTGCAAGTCCTGGGCAGCCACCTTGAAGTTGGTGAAACCTTCCTGGCGATGAATCATTACCAGGGTCTTTTCATCCGCCGACAGTTTCGGGTTGGCGTTGTAGTTGCCAACGAAGGTGACACGCTCGGCACCACCGCCACCCACCGACGTCTTGTAGATCTGTGGCTTGCCACCACGGTCGGAGGTGAAGTACAGGGTGTTGCCATCCTTGCCCCAGAACGGCTCGGTATTGATACCAGGGCCTGCAGTGACACGGCTGATCTGACGCGACCCCATGTTCATCACATAGATGTCCGGGTTGCCGTCCTTGGACAGCACGAACGCCAGGCGATTGCCATCGGGCGACCAGGCCGGTGCACCGTTGAGGCCTTCGAAGTTGGTGATCTGCTCGCGGCGACCGGTATCGATGTGCTGGACGAAGATACGTGGACGCTTCTGCTCGAACGAAACATAGGCGATACGCTTGCCATCAGGTGCAAAACGCGGCGACAGGATGGGCTCGCGCGACTGCAGCAGCGTCACTGCACGGGCACCGTCGTAGTCGGAACGCTGCAGGGTATAGCGGGTGTTGTTGGTCGAGAAACGCTCGGCGGTCACGTACAGCATGCGGGTGGAGAACGCACCCTTGATACCGGTGAGCTTCTCGAATGACTGGTCGGCGATGTAGTGCGCCATGTCGCGCAGTTGATCGACGCCACCACCGACACTGCCGGTCAGCACCTGTTGCTCGGTCGCAACGTTGAACAGCGCGTAGCTGATCTGCAGGCGACCACCGGACGGCACGATGCTACCGACCATCACGTACTGGGCACCCAGCGCTTTCCAGTCGCGGAAGATGACTTCGCTGGCCTGGGTCGGCTGGCTGATCATGTTCTGCCGCGGGATGGGCGCGTAGTAGCCGGAGTTGCGCAGATCGTTGCCGATAATGTCGGCCATGTCTTCCGGCAGCACGCTGCCACCCTGCAGACCAAACGGCACTACCGCGATGGGCGTGGCCCGGTCGCTGCCGCTGGTGACCAGGATGTTCTTTTCCTCTGCCACGGCCATGCCTGCCACGCAGCAGAGCATGACCAGCAGTCCTCTCAGACGTTTAATCACAACGCTAGATCCTCAGGTGTAAATGTCATCTTGAACGAACGATACGGATTGAACTCGTTCGGCTTCAAGCCCTGCATTTCAGTCAACCGGCCAATGTTCTTCACCGCGGCCACGGCCGAGCTGTCGAACGGACCGTCGCCACTGGACTTGGCCACGCTCACATTGGTGATCGTGCCGTCCGGCAGCATGTTGATCTGCAGGACTACCGTCATGCCTTTGCGCGCGGATGGCGGACGCGCCCAACCTTCGGCCGCACGCATGCGGATGAGGTCGTCGAAATCACCCGCCACCTGGTCGCCTTGCTCGTCGGCCAGTGCCTGCTGACGCTCGGTGGTGTCGGACAGCAACTCGGCCAGAGCCTGAGCCTTCTTGTCTTCAGCCGCCTTGCGGGCTGCATCCTGTGCCTTTTTCTTCTGTGCATCCGCAGCGGCCTTCTTCTTGGCCTCTTCGGCTGCCTTCTTCTTCGCTTCCTCGGCCGCCGCTGCTTTCTTCTTGGCGTCCTCGGCTGCTTTTTTCTTGGCGTCTTCGGCGGCTTTCTTCTTCGCCTCTTCGGCCGCAGCTTTCTTGGCTTCTTCCTCGGCCTGTTTCTTGGCCTCGTCTTCTGCCTTCTTCTTGGCGATATCAGCCTGCTGCTTCTTCGCTTCCTCGGCCTTCTTCTGCTCGGCGGCCTTTTTCGCCTCGGCAGCCTTGGCAGCGTCCTCGGCTTTCTTGGCTTCGGCGGCCTCGCGAGCTTCCTCGGCCTTTTGAGCGGCGTCGGCTTTCTTTTGTTCCGCGGCCTTCACAGCTTCCTGCTCGACCTTCTTCTGCTCCATCTGCTCGACTTCAGTCTGGCGTGAAGCCGTTTTCTTGGCTTCCCCGGCAATCTTCTGATTGGTCTGGGTGGTCGCCTGGCTCTTTGACTTGAGCTGATAGAGCGTAGCCTGGACGATCGGCTTGGACGGCGGCAGTTCAGGCGTCATGGCGAAGCTGACGAACAGCAGGCCGAACACCAGCACATGCAGGCCAATGGCCCAGACGCTGGGCCAGAAGTAGCTTTCCGAGGCGGATGGCTCTCGCTGTTGCATCAGGGCGCCTCGGTAATCAGGCCAACGTTACCGACACCGGCTTTCTGCAACCCGCCCATGGCGCCCATGACCGCGCCATAGTCGACGGCCTTGTCACCCCGGATGAACACCTGGGTCTGTTTGCCCTGGTCGCGGCCGGCAGCGATGATCTTGGTCACCGCGTTGGTCATTTCCGGCAGGGTCATCGCCTTGTCCATCTGTTTGTCGGTATCGACTTCGCTACCGAGGTTCCAGTAGTAGGTTTTGTCGGCCTTGATCGAGATGGTGAGGATCTGGACGTTGTTGTCCTGCGGCAAGGCTTCGCTGGAAACCTTGGGCAGGTCGACCTTCACGCCCTGGTTGAGCATGGGTGCGGTCACCATGAAGATGACCAGCAGCACCAGCATCACGTCGATGTAGGGCACCACGTTCATCTCGGCGACCGGCTTGCGTTTGTGGCGAACTCGGGCCATGGATGTCTACCTGATCACTCTTCGCTGGTGTGTACTTTGCGGTGCAGGATCGCCTGGAACTCATCGGCGAACGTGTAGTAGCGACCGATCAGTGTTTCGCTGCGTGCAGCGAAGCGGTTGTAGGCGATGACTGCCGGGATCGCGGCGAACAGGCCGATCGCGGTGGCGATCAGTGCCTCGGCGATGCCGGGTGCCACGGTGGCAAGGGTGGCCTGCTGGGCGCTGGCCAGGCCGCGGAAGGAGTTCATGATGCCCCATACGGTACCGAACAGGCCGATGTACGGGCTGGTGGAACCGACGGTGGCCAGGAATGGCAGGCTCTGCTCGAGCTTCTCTTCCTCGCGGGAGATGGCTACACGCATGGCGCGCCCCACACCTTCCATGACCGCATCAGGATCGACGCCCGGCTGCTGGCGCAAGCGCGAAAATTCCTTGAAGCCGGCGCGGAAGACCTGCTCGACACCCGAGTCAGGATCAGGGTTGCTGCCGGCCTGACGATACAGTTTGGACAGGTCGATGCCCGACCAGAAACGCTCTTCGAAAGCGTCCAGTGCACGACGACCGGCGCGCAGCATGGTGCTGCGCTGGAAGATCATGATCCAAGAGGTCACCGAGGCTGCCACGAGAGTCAGCATTACCAGCTGAACCACCACACTGGCATTGGCGACCAGGCTCCACATGGAGGTATGGTCGACGACGTTTGCTTCCACGCTTATTCTCCTGCGTTCGATTGAGTACCCGTGCCGTCCGCCATGAAAGCGTCGCGCAGTTCAGGGGGAATGGCCCGGGGTTTGAAAGTGTCGGCGCGCACGGCGGCCACCAGGAACTGCCCTTCGCAAAGCAGTGTTTCATCCGCTTCTCGCCAGACCTGCTGCACGAAGCGCAGGCTGGCGCGATTCAATTCAAGTACTTGTGCGGTTACCCGCAACGCATCGTCCAACCGTGCCGGCGCGTGGTAGCGTGCCTCGCTGGAGTGGACGACGAACAATAGATTCTGTTCCGCCAGCTCGGACTGGGAGAACCCCAGGTGCCGCAACCTTTCGGTGCGTGCACGCTCCATGAATTTCAGGTAGTTGACGTAGTACACCACCCCGCCTGCGTCAGTATCCTCGTAATAGACGCGACAACGGTGAGCGAACGGGTCCTGCCGATTTTGCGCGCGCATACTCTAGTGCTTACTCCTCAGCTTGCCAATCCGCCCCGGCAACTGTTTTTTCAGGGGAAATGTCGTATTGCCAGCGCTGTCGCAAAGTGCCAGCGCTAGGACCACGAAAACCCCGATTCGATCTGTCACTCATCGTCAGGATCAGAAAATTCTCCGCCCTCGGCAAAGCGCCCCGGAATGTTCAGGCCGAAATGCAGATAGGCGTGCCGGGTGACCACACGGCCACGCGGCGTACGCATGATGTAGCCCTGCTGGATCAAGTACGGTTCGAGGACATCCTCGATGGTGTGCCGCTCTTCGCTGATCGCAGCCGCCAGGTTGTCCACGCCTACCGGTCCGCCATCGAACTTCTCGATCATGGTCAACAGCAGGCGCCGGTCGGAATGGTCGAAACCGCGCTCGTCGACGTCAAGAAGGTTCAATGCCTTGTCGGCGATTTCCTTGGTGATCTGGCCCTTCGCACGCACCTCGGCGTAGTCACGCACGCGGCGGAGCAGGCGGTTGGCGATCCGTGGCGTACCGCGGGCGCGACGGGCGATCTCGAAAGCGCCCTTGTCTTCGATGGCAAGCCCCAGAATGTTCGCCGACCGGCTGACGATGGTCGCCAGGTCCTGGTTGCTGTAGAACTCCAGGCGCTGGACGATCCCGAAACGATCACGCAGTGGGTTGGTGAGCATGCCGGCCCGGGTGGTCGCACCGACCAGGGTGAACGGCGGCAGGTCGAGCTTGATCGAGCGTGCGGCAGGCCCCTCACCGATCATGATGTCGAGCTGGAAGTCCTCCATCGCCGGGTAGAGCACTTCCTCGACCACAGGCGACAGGCGATGGATTTCATCGATGAACAACACGTCGTGCGGCTCGAGGTTGGTCAGCATTGCCGCCAGATCACCCGGGCGCTCGAGGATCGGGCCGGAAGTACTCTTGACCGAAACCCCCATCTCGTGGGCGATGATATTGGCAAGGGTGGTCTTGCCCAGACCGGGCGGACCGAAGATCAAGGTGTGATCGAGGGACTCGTTGCGGCCGCGGGCGGCCTGGATGAACAGGCCCATCTGCTCGCGCACCACCGGCTGGCCGATGTACTCGTCCAGGCTCAACGGACGAATGGCACGGTCCTGGACCTCTTCGCGGTCGCGCCCGCTGGCGGCGATCAGGCGGTCGGCTTCGATCACTTGACGATCATCCCTTTGAGGCTATGGCGAATCAGTTCCTCGCTGGTCATGCTCGCCTTGTCCTTGATCGCCGACACCGCCTTGCTGGCTTCCTGAGGTTTGTAGCCCAGCGAGATCAGCGCGCTGACTGCATCGGCTTCGGCGCTGGAGGTGCTGGCCACCGGCAGTGGCCCATCGGACACCAGGGTGAACATCGCAGGCGAGGTTTCCCAGGCCTTGAAACGATCCTTGAGCTCGACCAGCAGGCGTTCGGCGGTCTTCTTGCCGACACCGGGTACGCGCACCAGAGCCGACGCATCCTGGGCCTGCACGCAGCGCACCAGCTCATCGACCTCGAGGCCCGACATCAACGCCAGAGCCAACTTCGGGCCGACGCCATTGAGACGGATCAGCTCGCGGAACAGCTCGCGCTCGCGCTTCTCGAAGAAGCCATAGAGCAGGTGGGCGTCTTCGCGCACCACCAGATGAGTATGCAGCGTCACCGCTTCGCCGACCTTGGGCAGGCGGTACAGCGTCGTCATCGGCACCTCCAGCTCATAGCCCAGGCCATTGACATCGATAATCAGGTGCGGCGGTTGTTTTTCCGCCAGGGTCCCACGCAAACGTCCAATCACGTTCCGATCCTTTCTCTCGGGCGTCTGGTCGGTGACCGGACAACCCTATCAGCAAATGCGGCGGGTGAGCGTGTCACCCGGACAAAATGTGTATCAGGGCATGAAGCTGTTACAGACGCAAGCGCCCACCGCGCCGGCGTGCGGTGGCCAGGCCGTGGGGCACCAGGCTGGAGCGTGTATGGGCGTGGCACAGGGCGATGGCCAAGGCGTCGGAGGCGTCGATCTGCGGCTTCTGCGTCAGCTTGAGCAGGTGCATGACCATCAGCATGACCTGATCCTTGTTCGCCCCGCCCGTACCAGCCACCGACTGCTTGACCTGGCTGGCGGTGTATTCGGCGATCTCCAGGCCCGCCTCGGCGGCAGCGACGATGGCTGCACCGCGGGCCTGGCCAAGCTTGAGCGCCGAGTCGGCATTTCGCGCCATGAACACCCGCTCGATGCCCATGGTGACGGGGCCATGCAGGCGAATCACCTCGCTGACGCCGCGAAACACGATCTGCAGTCGCTCATGCAACTCGCCACCACCGGTGCGGATGCAACCGGAGGCCACGTACTCGCACCCCCGCGGCGTGTGGCGTACCACACCATAACCGGTGATTCGCGAACCGGGGTCGATACCAAGAATCAGCGTCATAAAGCCTGCGGTTCTTTACACATTTCACTGACCCGCGAAGAGGCCCCGAAGACCAAGGAGAACCTTAGCCGAGTTTTTCCATGATCTCGTCGGAGATCTGCGCATTGGAGTAGACGTTCTGCACGTCATCCAGGTCCTCGAGCATATCGATCAGCTTGAGCACCTTCTCCGCGCCGTCCTGATCCAGCTCGGCGCTGGTGGTCGGCTGCATGACGATTTCCGCGTCGGCAGCCTTGAAGCCCGCCTCTTCCAGCGCGTTGCGCACGGCGTAGAAGCTGTTGAAGGAGGTGAAGACGTCGAAGGAGCCATCGTCATTGCCGACCACATCATCGGCATCGGCTTCCATGGCCGCCTCGATCAGCGCATCTTCCTCGACGCCCGGTGCAAAGCTGATCTGCCCCTTGCGCTCGAACAGATAAGCCACCGAGCCATCGGTACCGAGGTTGCCGCCACACTTGGTGAAGGCATGGCGCACGGCTGCTGCAGTGCGGTTGCGGTTGTCGGTCATGGCCTCGACCATGATCGCCACACCACCGGGGCCGTAACCCTCGTAGCTGAGCTCTTCGACGTTGTCGCTTTCGTTGGTGCCGGCCCCACGCGCCACCGCACGATCAATGATGTCGCGGCTCATGTTGGCACCCAGCGCCTTGTCCAGCGCCAACCGCAGCCGGGGATTGGAGGCCGGATCACCACCACCCTGCTTGGCAGCGACGGTCAGTTCGCGGATCCACTTGGTGAAGATCTTGCCTCTCTTGGCATCCTGGCGTTCTTTGCGGTGCTTGATATTCGCCCACTTGGAATGACCGGCCATAACGACTCCAAATCCTTGAAACAGAAACAGGTTCCGCCCCGAAGGGCGGAACGCGGAAAATCCTGCGCGCAAGCGCGAAGCGCCCCGACTTCGGGGCGCCTGCGGTGATTACTCGACCTTGGTCTGCTCACGCAGACGGATGTGCAGCTCGCGCAGAGCCTTGGCATCGACCAGGCCTGGGGCCTGAGTCATGACGCACGCAGCGCTCTGGGTTTTCGGGAACGCGATCACTTCGCGGATCGACTGGGCGCCGGTCATCAGCATGACCAGACGATCCAGGCCGAAGGCCAGACCACCATGTGGCGGGGCGCCGAACTTCAGGGCGTCGAGCAGGAAGCCGAATTTCTCTTCCTGTTCCGCCGCCTCGATACCCAGCAGACGGAAGACTGCCTGCTGCATCTCTTTACGGTGGATACGGATGGAACCGCCACCCAGCTCGGTGCCGTTGAGCACCATGTCGTAGGCACGCGACAAGGCGGTGGCCGGGTTGGCCTCCAGCTCTTCAGGGGTGCACTTGGGTGCGGTGAACGGGTGGTGCAGCGCGGTGAAGCTGCCGTCTTCGTTCTCTTCGAACATCGGGAAGTCGACGACCCACATCGGTGCCCACTCGCAGGTGAGCAGGTTGAAGTCGTGACCCAGCTTGATACGCAGCGCGCCCAGGGCCTCGCTGACGACCTTGAACTTGTCGGCCCCGAAGAACACGATGTCGCCATCGACCGCGCCGACGCGATCGAGGATCACGTTGAGGTTGGCCTCAGGGATGTTCTTGACGATCGGCGACTGCAGGCCTTCGACGCCTTTGGCGCGCTCGTTGACCTTGATGTACGCCAGGCCCTTGGCACCGTAGATGCCGACGAACTTGGTGTACTCGTCGATCTTGCTGCGCGGCATGGCAGCGCCGCCCGGCAGGCGCAGGGCAGTGACACGGCACTTCGGATCGTTGGCAGGACCTGCAAAGACCTTGAAGTCGACGTCCTTGAGCTGATCGGCAACATCGACCAGTTCCAGCGGAATGCGCAGGTCCGGCTTGTCGGAGCCATAACGACGCATGGCTTCTTCGAAGGTCATGTGTGGGAAGTCGCCGAACTCGAGGTCGAGCACTTCCTTGAACAGCTTGCGGATCATGCTCTCGGTGAGGCCCATGATCTCGGACTCGTCGAGGAAGCTGGTCTCGATGTCGATCTGGGTGAATTCCGGCTGGCGGTCGGCACGCAGGTCTTCATCGCGGAAGCACTTGGCAATCTGGTAGTAGCGGTCGAAGCCGGCCACCATCAGCAGTTGCTTGAACAGCTGGGGCGACTGCGGCAGGGCGAAGAAGCTGCCAGCGTGGGTGCGGCTGGGCACCAGGTAGTCGCGCGCGCCTTCCGGAGTGGCACGGGTCAGGATCGGCGTTTCGACGTCGAGGAAGCCGTTCTCGTCGAGGAAGCGGCGAATGCTGCTGGTGATGCGCGAACGCAGGCGCAGCTTGTCGGCCATTTCCGGGCGACGCAGGTCGATGAAACGATAGCGCAGGCGGGTTTCTTCGCCGACGTCGGAGTATTCGTTCAACGGGAATGGCGGAGTCTCGGCTTCGTTGAGCACGTTCAGCTGGTAACCGAGGATCTCGATGGCGCCGGAGGCCATGTTCGCGTTCACCGCGCCGTCAGGGCGCTTGCGCACCTTGCCGGTGATCTGCACCACGTATTCGCTGCGCACGCGGTCGGCGGCGGCGAAGGTTTCGGCGCGATCCGGATCGAACACGACCTGGGCCATGCCTTCGCGGTCACGGATGTCGAGGAAGATCACCCCGCCGTGGTCGCGACGCCGATGGACCCAGCCGCAAAGGGTGACTTCCTGGCCGTCCAGGCTCTCGTTCAGTTGGCCGCAATAATGGCTGCGCATCATGATCGTGGTTTCGCTTCTCGTGATTCGTGTATTCGGTGGAGGTCTTGTCCGCCCTGAGGGCTAATAGTGCAAGACCCTGTCGCTGCAATTCAACTCAGTCGGCCTTGTCGCCGGCCAGGTTCTTCTTCGCCCCGGTCTTGAAGTCGGTCTCGTACCAGCCATTGCCACTCAGGCGAAAGCCGGGTACCGACAGCAGTTTCTCCAGGGCCGGCGCCTGGCATGCCGGACAATCGGTCAATGGCGCGGCGCTGATTTTCTGCAACACCTCCATGCGGTGGTCGCAGGAAGCACATTGATAGTCATAAAGGGGCATGGAGGTCTCTCGTCAACCACAACGCTGGCTGCCGGGGCAGCAAAAAGCGGGATTATATATGGTTAAGGAGTGCTGTGCAGCCCGCCCGGCGATCAGTGTGTACTCGGCGGATCAAGTAACCAGGCCACACAGATGACGCGAATCAGCCCACTGAAATTACGCACACCGCCCTGTCGCAGGTGCACCTCTCGATCGACGTAGGACAGCACAGCGCTCACCGAACAGCGATTGGCCTCGGCGATACGCTCCAGAATACGCCAGTAGACCGCCTCGAGCCGAAGGCACGTGGCAAAACCATTGAGCCTTACAGACCGCGAGACCGGTACGACCTGCAACATGTCGAAATCCCCCCTGAACGGATCCTGACAATCCCTGCCTGGCCAACCGCCGTGCCTGCTTGCTTGCGCCATGGTTCTGCTCCTTGATTGCGATCACGTCATACCCCGCACAACAAGGTCCAGGGTGCTTCAATGAAGCGCCGTTCCGGCGTCGCAGAGCAGCAGCAAGGGTTTCCCCATAATAAAAAAGCCCGGGATCGCAAGGCGACACCGGGCTTGATGGACCAGCCTGGCCATAGGCCGGCGCATCGTTATTTGCCGTCGAGCAGCACTCGCAGCATCCAGGCGGTTTTTTCGTGCACCTGCATGCGCTGGGTGAGCAGGTCGGCCGTCGGCTCGTCACTGACCTTGTCCACCACCGGGAAGATGCTGCGCGCCGTGCGCACCACCGCCTCTTGCCCCTGGACCAGCTGGCGGATCATTTCATCGGCAGCGGGCACCCCCTCTTCCTCCTTGATCGAGGAGTGACGCGCATAGAATGCATAGGAACCCGGCGCCGGGAACCCCAGCGCGCGAATGCGTTCGGCGATCGAGTCGACTGCAAGGGCCAGTTCGTTGTACTGCTCTTCGAACATCAGGTGCAGGGTTCGGAACGACGGACCGGTAACGTTCCAGTGGAAGTTGTGGGTTTTCAGATACAGCACATAGGTGTCCGACAGCAGGCGGGACAACCCTTCGACGATGGACTTGCGATCTTCTTCGCTGATACCGATATCGATTGCCATGAATCTCCCCTTTCCATAAGGCTTGACGATCAAGCGGGCGAAAACACTGTACCAAGACTTGCAGAAGGCTGCATGTGACACAAGGCAACACATCGCCTGACCACCCCTGCGGTTTGAGAACCCCCTGGCTTTGCTGTTAAATAGGCAGGGTGCCACCCGTGCGGACTGTTAATGCCGGGTGCATAGGCTGAACAGTTACGTGATCGCGCTCCATACCTCATGCGCACCGTGCTGCCAGCTCTTCCTGTGATCGGCCTTATCCAAATATGTGAGCCAACCCAATGTTCAAGATCGTCCATCTGGTGACGGGTGTTGCGGCTTTGCTGCTGTCGTTCATACCCAGCCTCAAAACCGACGCCACACCCTTCCTGCAACAACCCGAAGCGGTTTACCTGGTACTCCTGGGCCTGCTCAACCTGGTCCTGGCACCGGTTGTACCGCTTTACTACCGCGGCGCCCGCCAGCAACTGCAACACCTGGCCAGCGCACTCCTGGTGCTGGCGGTGATCCTGCAAACCATCACCGTCCTTGCCCGCCCCGAGCTCGGCAGCTTGTCGGCGCTGCTCTGCGCGGCACTGGCAGCCGCCCTGCACCTGGCCGCAGGCTTCGCCCGCAGCAGCCGCAAGTCACGCGCCAGCCAGGCAGGCCCGCAAGATGCCAGCAAGCGCGATACCGGCACCGTGAAGTGGTTCAATACCTCGAAAGGCTTCGGATTCATCTCCCGCGACTCCGGCGATGACATCTTCGTGCACTTTCGCGCCATCCGCGGCGAAGGCCATCGCGTCCTGGTCGAAGGCCAGCGCGTGGAGTTCTCGGTAATGCATCGCGACAAAGGCCTGCAAGCCGAAGACGTGGTCGCGGTTTCACGCCGCTGACCACCCGCCTCCATCACCTCAATAATGAGGCGGTGGAGGCTCCTCCCCTCCGGCCTCGTACTGGCCGACCATCTCTTCATGACGCTTGATCAGTTCGGCGATCTGCAACTGCAGACGCTCGATCAGCCGGTTCTGCCCGGCCACTTCGTCGCTGAGCGCCTGAAGGGTGTCATCCTGAAACGCCTGGCGCATCTCCAGCTCGACGATTCTCGCTTCCAGTGACATGGCTCAGGCCTCCTCGAAACCTTCAAGCGCCAACCCACGCAGGCGCTGGCGGATTGCATCGACCTGCGCGGGCGCGTAGTCGAGCGCGGGCACCTTGCCCCACACCGGCGCGGGCCACGCCGCATCGCCGCGATGACGCACCACAACGTGCATGTGCAACTGAGTGACGACATTACCCAGCGTGGCGACATTCATCTTGTCAGCCAGGAATTCGCCCTTGAGCGCCTCGGCGAGCAAAGTGGTTTCCTTCCACAGTTGTTGCTGGTCGGCCAGGTCCAGCTGGAACAGCTCGCTGACATCAGCACGGCGCGGCACCAGGATGAACCAGGGGTAGTTGGCATCCTTGCTCAGCAAAAGACGGGACAACGGGAAATCCCCCAGCACCAGGGAATCCTGCTGCAGACGCGAATCCAGGACAAACACGGCAAACCTCCATCGAATGACACGACCCGACTCGAACGCGGGTGGAGCGCAAGGATACCTTGCTTGCAGAGCCCACGACACGACCCACTCACTTGTCCGCCCCCGACCGAGACGTACGCGCCACAAGCGGTAACACTGCGCTACTTTTCGCACCAAAATGAAGCAACGAAAAATACGCCTGTCATACCCGCCTGGTACAAACTACTCAGCATCAACAGTCAGCGGTAACACCTTGACTTTCAAGCCAGCTTTATTTTGCAAACGATAATCAACATCGCGCTATACCCTCAAAGCACCTGAACCCAGTGTTTCCGGAGGTTTCAGGACGCTTTGCGGGCATTTGTGAAAAATTCATCAACACTGATCGTTTTTGTGCACGCTTGTTGCATTCTTTTTACGCCAAGTCGGCACGGCACCTGCATTAGCCGGTGAACGCGACAAATAACAACAGCGACAAGGGATTCACCAGGGAGCTTCGAGTACGCAGCCATTCTTTACGGAATCGTGACGGACTTCGGAGCAGCGCTGGGGTGTACGACCCGCCTTTAGCGGGACGTGATTTGCGACATGGAAATAGCCAAAAGCGACACGACCGTAAACTTACCGAAAGGTTCCGTTTTTCATGTCGCCAAGTACAGTCAGCGTGATATACATTTTCGCCGACATAAAAAGAAAGAGCTGCCCCATATAACTAAAACACTTGGGCGCAGCGGTACTCTTCCTAAAACCAAAGGAGCAAATCACGATGCGCGTGATGAAGTGGAGCATGATCGCCCTGGCTGTTGCAGCGGGGACTTCTGGACTGGCAATGGCGTCGTCGCAGGATGACTCCAAAGGCTTCGTTGACGACAGCAAGCTCAACGTGAAGCTGCGTAACCTGTATTTCAGCCGCGACTTCCGCAACCGCGAAAACAATCCGCTCGGCCCGACCAAGAGCCGCGCCGCCGAGTGGGGCCAAGGCTTCATTGGCACCTTCGAGTCCGGCTTCACCCAAGGCACCGTCGGCGTGGGCTTCGATGCCATCGGCCTGCTGGGTATCAAACTGGACGGCGGCAAGGGCACTTCTGGCACCGGCCTGTTCCCCACCGGTTCGGACGGTCGCTCCGAAGACGATTACTCCAAAGGCTACGGCGCGGTCAAAGCACGTATCTCCAATACCGTCCTGAAGTTTGGTGGCCAATTCACCGCTCTGCCAGTGTTCGCCACCGATGACAGCCGCCTGCTGCCAGAAGCTGCCGAAGGCTTCCTGCTGACCAGCAAGGAAATCGAAGGCCTGGAACTGAACGCCGGTCACTTCACCCGCCTCGATGCCCAGGCTGCAAGCTGGAAAGACAGCATCAACGGCCGCAACAGCGCCGGCATCAAGAACCCGGGGCTGACCGAAGCCAACGTCTTCGGCGGCACCTACAGCATTACCGATGGTCTGAGCACCAGCCTCTACTACTCCAAGGTCGAAGACTACTGGCGCAAATACTACGGTAACGTCAACTGGGCGGTACCGTTGTCGGACAAGCAAGGCCTGGTGTTCGACTTCAACATCTATGACACCAAGAGCGACGGCACCGGCAATATCCGCGCCTACGACGGCGACAAGCTCGACAACCGTGCCTTCAGCTTGTCCGGCGCTTACAACTTCGGCGCCCATACCTTCACCCTGGCCTACCAGAAGGTCACCGGCGACGGCGACTACGCCTACGGCGTAGACGGCGGCGGCACCATCTTCCTCGCCAACTCCATCGCCCGCTCCGACTTCAACGCCGAAGGCGAGAAATCCTGGCAGGCTCGCTACGACCTGAACTTCGCCGAGTTCGGCATTCCTGGTCTGACCTTCATGACTCGCTACGCACGCGGCACCGGCGCACACGTCGAAGGTACCGACAGCGGCAAGGAATGGGAACGCGACGTGGACATCAAGTACGTGCTGCAAGAAGGTCCAGCCAAGGACCTGAGCTTCCGTGTCCGCCAGGCCACCTATCGCTCGAGCGATGGTGTCTACTACGGTTCGGACTCGATCGACGAACTGCGTCTGATCGTCGAGTACCCGCTGAGCATCCTGTAAGCCCCGGCTTGCAATGCCCCGCACCCGAAGAAGCCCGGCATCTGCCGGGCTTTTTCTTGGCTGACAAGCCGAGCGCCCTGGGGCATCCTGTACGCTTTCGTCTCGCCCCCGTACAATGCGGGGTCATTTCAAACATTCAGGCAATCGACACGGCTTCCCATGCGCACCAGTCAATATTTGCTCGCCACTCAGAAAGAAACCCCGGCAGACGCCGTTGTCATCAGCCACCAGCTGATGCTGCGCGCCGGCATGATCCGCAAGCTGGCCTCCGGCCTGTACACCTGGCTGCCGATGGGCCTGCGGGTCATGCGCAAGGTCGAGAACGTGGTGCGCGAAGAAATGAACGCCGCCGGTGCCCTTGAGGTGCTGATGCCAAGCATCCAGCCCGCAGAGTTGTGGCAGGAGTCCGGGCGCTGGGAGCAATACGGCCCCGAGCTGCTGCGCCTGAAGGACCGACATGACCGTGATTTCTGCGTCGGCCCGACTCACGAAGAAGTAATCACCGACCTGGCACGCAACGAGCTGTCCAGCTATAAACAGCTGCCGCTGAACATGTACCAGATCCAGACCAAGTTCCGTGACGAAATCCGTCCGCGCTTCGGCCTGATGCGCGGCCGCGAATTCATCATGAAGGACGCCTACTCCTTCCATGCCGACCAGGCTTCCCTGCAGGAAACCTACGACCGCATGCACCAGGCGTACTCCAACGTCTTTACCCGCCTGGGCCTGGACTTCCGTCCAGTGCAGGCCGACACCGGCTCGATCGGTGGCAGCTACTCCCACGAATTCCACGTCCTGGCCTCCTCCGGCGAAGACGACGTGATCTTCAGCGACAGCTCCGACTACGCCGCCAACATCGAGAAAGCCGAAGCGATTCCACGGGAAACCGTGCGCCCGGCGCCAACCGAAGAACTGCGCCTGGTCGACACGCCAAACGCCAAGACCATCGCCGAGCTGGTCGAGAACTACGGCCTGCCGATCGAGAAGACCGTCAAGACCCTGATCGTGCGTGGCGCCGAGGAAGGCAAGCTGGTCGCCCTGATCGTACGTGGCGACCACGAGCTGAACGAAATCAAGGCCACCAAGCTGGAACAGGTTGCCGACCCGCTGGTCATGGCCAGCGACGCCGAGCTGCGCGCAGCCATCGGTGCCGGTGCCGGCTCGCTCGGCCCACTGAACCTGCCGCTGGAATGCATCATCGATCGTTCGGTCGCCCTGATGAGCGACTTCGGCATCGGCGCCAACATCGACGACAAGCACTACTTCGGCGTGAACTGGGAGCGTGACCTGCCAGTGCCACAGGTCGCGGACCTGCGCAACGTCGTCGCCGGTGATCCGAGCCCCGACGGCCAGGGCACCCTGGTCATCAAGCGCGGTATCGAAGTGGGCCACATCTTCCAGCTCGGCACCAAGTACAGCGAGGCGCTCAAGTGCCAGGTGCTGGGCGAGAACGGCAAGCCAGTGGTGCTGTCGATGGGTTGTTACGGTATCGGCGTGTCCCGCGTGGTCGCCGCCGCCATCGAGCAGAACCATGACGACAAGGGCATCATCTGGAACGATGCCCTGGCGCCCTTCCAGATCGCCCTCGTGCCATTGCGCTACGAGACCGACGCCGTGCGCGAGGCAACCGACAAGCTCTACGCCGAGCTGACTGCCGCAGGCTACGAAGTGCTGCTGGACGACCGTGACAAGAAGACCAGCCCCGGCATCAAGTTCGCCGACATGGAACTGATCGGCATCCCGCACCGCATCGTCGTCAGCGATCGCGGTCTGGCCGACGGCAACCTGGAGTACAAGCACCGCACCGAACAGGATGCCCAGCCGCTGCCGCTGAACGAAGTGCTGACCTTCCTGCAGGCCCGCATCCGCCGCTGACTACCAATGCACGAGTGAACATGTCCAAGCGAAGTACCTTTACCCTGGGGGGCGCCGCGCTCTGCGGCGCCCTGTTCCTCAGCGGCTGCGCCAACCAGATGTCCCAGCGCAGCGAGCATGAGGAACGTGTCGAGCGCAAATTGCTCGAGCACAGTCTGCAGATCGACGTCGGCGAGCCCAAGGTGATGGAGCTTCCGCAACGGCGTGTTCGCATCAATGAACAGCGACGCTTCGAGGTCACCGAGTTCGAAGTCACGCGGCGCTATGACCGCTACACACCCTACCAGCCCTGGCGGGAGATCTACGAGATCCCACTGGGTGCGGTGGCGGTGGTCGCGGGCATAGGCGCCAACGTGGTCAACGTGATCACCTTCGACAGCCTGCCGCAGAGCATGACCCACGACTGGCTGAGCTACGGCCTGGCCGGGCTCAATCCGTTCATGAACGTGCAGTCCAACGGTCGCGCACAGCAGAACCTCGCAGGCATCAGCGAAATCCAGAAGGACAAGCGCGAGGAGTTCACCAGCCTGCCGTGGAACGAGCGCCTGGTCGAGGTCAAGGCTGGCAAGATGACCCACGAACTGACCACCGACAAGCATGGTGTGCTACGCCTGAACCTGCTCGACAGCCCATTCTCGGAGCAGAACCTCAACCATATCGGCACCCTGCACCTGGCGGCGATCGATGAAGACAACGGCATCCGCGGCGACGCCAGCCTGTTGGTCAGCGGTACGCTGCGTAACAAGCTGCTGGAGGCTCATGAGCTGATCTTCGACGACCTCGAGGACGATGACGTCGGCCAGTGGGTACATCGGGTCAAACGTCTCTCGGAACTGGGCCTGGAAGAGGAAGCCAGCGAACTGGAACAGAGCCTGATCGAGCTGACACGCAACGATCCGGAGCTGCAGCAGGAATTCCTCAAGACGCTGACCAAGGAAACCGGCCGATTGGTCGCCGACCCTGGAGAGCGGTAAACAGAACGGGGCGCAATGCGCCCCTTCTTTTATTGTGCAGGAAACAGCTCCAACTGCTCATGCGCACCGCGCAGATCCCGCAACCTTACCCCCACCCCCAGCAACCTCACCGGCTTGCCACCCCGAGCGAAGGCCTGGCTGAGCAATTGCCGATAGCTTTCAAGGTCCCGCCCTGCCCCCGCCTGTTCCAGGGTAGTCTGGCTGAAATCATGGAACTTGACCTTGACGAAAGGCTTGTCTGGCTTGTAGCTGCTGTCCATCCGCGCAATCCGCCCGTTCAGGCTGTCGAGCAGATCCGGGATTTTTTCCAGGCAACTGGCCAAGTCAGGGAGATCGTTGTCGTAGGTGTTTTCGACGCTGACCGACTGGCGCCGGCTGTCGTTCTGTACGACCCGTTCGTCGATGCCATGGGCAAGCCCCCACAGCCGCTCACCGAAACTGCCGAACTCGCGCACCAGGCTCAGGCGCGACCATTCGCGCAATGACTGACAGGTATCGATACCAAGTCTTGAAAGCTTGTCGGCAGTCACCTTGCCCACCCCGTGCAGGCGTGCCACCGGCAGTGCGGCAACGAACTCATCGACCTGATCGGGCCTGATCACGAACAAACCATTGGGTTTGCGCCAATCGCTGGCGATCTTGGCCAGGAACTTGTTCGGTGCAACGCCAGCGGACACCGTAATGTGCAAGGTCTGGGAAACGCGCCGACGGATGTCCTCGGCAATCCGCGTGGCACTGCCGGAAAACCACTGGCTGTCGCTGACATCCAGATACGCCTCATCCAGCGACAGGGGCTCGATCAGATCGGTGTAGTCACGAAATATCGCATGGATTTCCCGCGAGGCCTCACGGTAGGCCTCGAAACGCGGCTTGACGATCAGCAGGTCCGGGCACAACTTCATGGCATGCCCCGACGACATCGCCGAACGCACTCCATAGGCCCTTGCCTCGTAGTTACAGGTGGCGATCACCCCACGCTGCCCCGGCTGACCGCCCACAGCCATGGGTCGACCCGCCAGCCGGGGGTCGTCACGCATCTCGATGGCGGCGTAGAAACAGTCACAATCGATGTGGATGATCTTGCGCAGGGACATGACTGACCGTCAGTACTGTAAATTCATACAGATATTACAGCACGCGCCTCGGCATTCGTCAGCCCCACCCGACGCGGGCAAGGATGATCGGTATGACTGTCCCCTCGCAAAACCCGCTACAACCCGCGTCATGGCTCAGCTCCTGGCCTGTGCAACAGGCTAAGGGATTGAACAAAAAAGGTTTTTTTGAAAAATAGCTTGACTCACGGAAGGATTTCCGTAGAATTCGATTCTACAGGCGCGGGATGGAGCAGCCTGGTAGCTCGTCGGGCTCATAACCCGAAGGTCGTCGGTTCAAATCCGGCTCCCGCAACCAGATTTGAGAAAAGGCCACTGTTCACACAGTGGCCTTTTTCTTTGCCTTGAAAAAATATCCACGTAAATCAAGGATTAAGATTGACAGCCCGTCGATAATCCGTAGAATGCGCACCACTGACGCGGGATGGAGCAGCCTGGTAGCTCGTCGGGCTCATAACCCGAAGGTCGTCGGTTCAAATCCGGCTCCCGCAACCAGATTCAAGAAAAGGCCACTGTTAACACAGTGGCCTTTTTCTTTGCCTTGAAGAATATCCACGCTCACCACGCATTAAGATTTGACAGTCCGTCGATAATCCGTAGAATGCGCACCTCTGACGCGGGATGGAGCAGCCTGGTAGCTCGTCGGGCTCATAACCCGAAGGTCGTCGGTTCAAATCCGGCTCCCGCAACCATATTCGTCAGAACAGGCCCCGCCTATCCCAGGATAGTGCGGGGCTTGTTGCGTTTGCCCTTTAAAAAATCCCGTCGTACGCGCTTTGCCCTTTGTCTGGCACCTCAATGAACTAACTTTAACTAACCTGAAACGGATAAACCTACTCCACCCGGAGTACTATCTGGACACGTTTTCCAAAGGGACTTTCACTTGGCCGCACGTCTCCTCCCCCTCGCGCTCGCCGCACGAGGTATTTCATGACCTCCCGCTCTCCAGACTCCCAGGCCCCGATCACCGCAGCCCTGCCTACGGCAGCACAGCGTCTGCCGTGGCTCGAACGCCTCAGCAAATACCGCCAGCCCATTGGCCTGGCGATAACCCTGCTGTTGTTCGCCATGGCGCTGATCGCCTGCCGACACCTGCTGAGCGAGCTGGACATCTATGCCTTGCATGACGCCATGCTCAGCGTGCCCAAGCAGGCGCTGCTGGGTGCTTTGCTGGCCACGGTGGCAGGTTTCGTGACCCTGCTGGGATACGAGTGGTCCGCAGCCCGCTATGCAGGTGTCAAGCTTCCACCCCGCACGCTTGTGCTGGGTGGTTTCAGTGCGTTCGCCATCGGCAATGCCATCGGCCTGTCGATGCTTTCCGGTGGCTCGGTGCGCTATCGCCTGTATGCGCGCAAGGGGCTGGGGGCTGCAGAAGTCGCACGGATGACCGTGTTCGCCAGCCTCTCGCTGGGCTGCGCACTGCCTCCGCTGGCAGCAGTGGCCACCTTGAGCGACCTCACCGCGGCCTCCACCGCATTGCGCATGTCCCCGACACTGCTGGGCAGCATCGCCGTTGCGGTATTACTGGCCTGCGCCGTCCTGGCAATGGGGCTCTATCGCCGCCGCGCCGCCGAGCAACCTCTGGCCGACAATCTGCTGGTGCAGGTCGGACGTCGCACCCTGCGCCTGCCCGGTGCACGCCTGACCGCCCTGCAACTGCTCATCACCGCACTGGACGTCGCAGCCGCCGCCACGGTGCTCTACCTGCTGTTGCCCGAAGCCCCGCCATTCGGTGCTTTCGTACTGGTCTACCTGCTGGCCCTCGCCGCAGGCGTACTCAGCCACGTGCCCGGCGGTGTCGGCGTGTTCGAAGCGATCCTGCTCGCCGCCTTCGCCAACGAGCTGGGCGCGGCGCCCCTGGCCGCGGCACTGCTGCTGTATCGCCTGATCTACGTGGTACTGCCGTTGCTGGTGGCCTGCGTTCTGCTACTGGTAAACGAGGCCCGCCGCCTGCTGTTCGCCCAACAGGCCATCAAGGCTGCATCCGGGCTCGCCGCTCCCGTGCTGGCGATCCTAGTGTTTCTGTCCGGCGTGGTGCTGTTGTTCTCCGGCGTTACCCCAGAGATCGATAGCCGCCTGGAGCACATGGGCTTTCTCATCCCACATCGACTGATCGACGCCTCGCACTTTGGCGCAAGCCTGATCGGCGTCCTCTGCCTGTTGCTGGCACAGGGCCTGCGTCGCCGCCTGTCAGCGGCCTGGCTGTTGACCACGGTGTTGCTGCTGACCGGCGCACTGCTGTCGCTGCTCAAGGGCTTCGACTGGGAAGAGGCGTCGATGATGATCTTCACCACCGCCCTGCTCGCCCTGTTCCGGCGCTCGTTCTATCGCCCCAGCCGCCTGCTGGAGCTGCCGTTCTCGCCGATCTACCTGGTAGCCAGCGCTTGCGTGGTCGGTGCCTCGGTATGGCTGCTGCTGTTCGCCTATCAGGACGTCCCCTACAGCCACAAACTGTGGTGGCAATTCACCCTCGACGCCGATGCTCCGCGCGGCCTGCGCGCTGCACTGGGCAGTGCAGTACTGCTGGTGATCGTCGCCCTGACCTGGCTGCTACGCACCGCGCGCCCGGTGATTCACCTGCCGAGCGAAGACGAACTGCAGCGCGCCAACCGCATTCTGCTGGCGTCCGATCAGCCCGACGGTGGCCTGGCCCTGACCGGTGACAAGGCGCTGCTGTTCCACCCCAACGACAACGCCTTCCTCATGTATGCCCGTCGCGGCCGCAGCCTGGTCGCCTTGTACGACCCGATCGGCCCGGCCCAGGAGCGTGCCGAGATGATCTGGCAGTTCCGCGACCTCTGCGACCTGCACCATGCCCGCCCGGTGTTCTACCAGGTGCGCGCGGAAAACCTGCCGTTCTACATGGACATCGGCCTGACCGCGATCAAGCTTGGTGAAGAGGCGCGGGTCGACCTGCGCCGCTTCGACCTCGAAGCCAAGGGCAAGGAGATGAAGGACCTGCGCTACACCTGGAACCGTGGCGGCCGCGACGGCCTGACCCTGGAAGTCCACGAACCCGGGCATGCGCCCCTGCAGGAGCTCAGGGAAATCTCCGACGCCTGGCTGGCTGGCAAGAACGTGCGCGAAAAAGGCTTCTCGCTAGGCCGCTTCAGCCCGGAGTACCTGCAACATTTCCGAATTGCACTGATCCGCTTCCAGGGCCGTCCGGTGGCCTTCGCCAACCTGCTGGAAACCCACAGCAACGAGTTGGCCAGCCTGGACCTGATGCGCGCGCATCCCGAGGCACCGAAGCTGACCATGGAATTCATGATGCTTGGCCTCATCCTGCATTACAAAAGCCACGACTACGCCCGCTTCAGCCTGGGCATGGTCCCGCTTTCCGGCCTGCAACCGCGTCGCGGCGCACCGCTGACCCAACGCTTGGGTTCGATGGTGTTCCAGCGCGGCGAGCAGCTCTACAACTTCCAGGGCCTGCGGCGCTTCAAGGACAAGTTCCAGCCGGACTGGGAACCCCGTTACATGGCTGTGCCAGCCGGGCTGGACCCCCTGGTTGCACTGGCTGATACCGCCGCCCTGATTGCTGGCGGCCTGACTGGATTGGTGAAACGCTGATGACCCGACGTTACTGGTTGTACCTGCTGATCCCCCTGCTGCTCGCCGTGCTGGCTGGCGGTGGGGCCTTCTGGCTATGGACCCGCCCTGCCCCCGAAGCCCGTATCGAGCACCTCACCCTGGACGATGGCAGTAACCTCACCCGGGTCACGCCCGGCGTGCGCGCCAAGACCCTGGTCGCGGTTGGCGTACCCCATGACCAGGCACTGACCGACAAGCAACTGCTGGATCTCAGCCAGGCCGGTGAAGCGCAACTGGTGCAGGTGATCCTGCCGACCGGCGACTGCAGCAAGCAGCAAGTGGCATTGGACCAGGCCATGGGCAAGCTCTCCGGCAAGCCGACCCTGGTTGCCGGCATCGGGCCAGGCGCCTCGCAGGCCTGGCGCTGGCTGGCCGGGCAGAACGACGACAAGGCCCGAGCCATCTCGGTCGACTTCAACCTCGAACAACCAGACTGCAAGCTCGAGCTGCCTAAAACCGCCGCTCACGGTCACTGGAACGTGGCCTGGAACGATAACCCCGACGACGCCAGCGCTGCCTTCGTGCGCGACCAGGCCAACGCCGAGACCAGCATCAGCGACTATGACATTCACCTGCCGCAGGTCCTCAAGGCCCAGCTGACCCAGGCCCTGGTGGGGCGCGATGGCAACGCCCTGGCCATTCCCGTGGTGGAAGTGCCGGCCGGCCAGACCACCGATACCGTCACCCTGTTCCTCTCCGGTGACGGCGGCTGGCGCGACCTGGACCGCGACGTGGCGGGCGAGATGGCCAAGCTCGGCTACCCGGTGGTCGGCATCGACACCCTGCGCTACTACTGGCAGCACAAGACGCCTGAACAGAGCGCTGCCGATCTGTCGGAACTGATGCAGCACTATCGGCAGAAATGGGGTACCAAGCGCTTCGTGCTGACCGGCTATTCGTTCGGTGCCGATGTACTGCCGGCGATCTACAATCGCCTGCCGGAGGCCGACCAGAAGCGCATCGACGCGGTGATCCTGCTGGCCTTCGCCCGCAGTGGCAGCTTCGAGATCGAAGTGGAGGGCTGGCTGGGCAAGGAAGGCCAGGAGGCCCCGACCGGGCCGGAGATGGCCAAGCTGCCTGCCGCCAAGGTGGTGTGCATCTATGGTGTGGAAGAAACCGACGAGAGCGGCTGCACCGACAAGACGGCCGTGGGCGAGCGCATGAAGCTGCCAGGCGGTCATCACTTCGACGAAAACTACCCGGCGCTGGCCAAGCGGCTGATCGGCGAGATCGAGACCCGCCAGGGCAAGTCGAACGTCGCCGAGCAGTAAAACAACAAGGGCCGCATCGCGGCCCTTGTTGTTTCAATCAGATCTCGACCTGGGTTCCCAGCTCGATCACCCGGTTCAGCGGCAGGTTGAAGAAGCGCAAGTTGCCGTTGGCATTCTTCAGCAGGAACGCGAACAGGTTCCCGCGCCAGCGCGACATGCCTTCCAGGCGCGAGGCGATCACCGTCTCGCGGCTGAGGAAGTAGGTGGTGCGCATGGGGCTGAAATCCAGCTCTTCCAGATGGCACAGGCGCAGTGCCGCCGGTACGTCCGGTTCATCCATGAAGCCAAAGTGCAGCAATACGCGGAAGAACCCGTCGCCATAGGCCTCGACCTCGAAGCGCTCAGACTCCGGTACCCGCGGCCGATCCTCGCTGACCACCGTCAACAGCACGACCTGGCTGTGCAGCACCTGGTTGTGCAGCATGTTGTGCAACAACGCATGGGGCACCGCATCGGCACGCGCCGTGAGGAACACCGCCGTCCCCTCGACGCGATGCGGTGGCTGCACACGAATGCTGCTGATGAATACCGGCAACGGCAGGCCACCCTCATCGATACGCTCGACGAGAATCTGCTTGCCACGCTTCCAGGTGCTCATCAACACAAACAGCACGATCCCCGCCAGTACCGGGAAAGCACCACCCTGCACGATCTTCGGCACGTTGGCGGCGAAGAACAGCCCATCCACCAACAGGAACCCCACCAGCAGCGGCACTGCCAGCACCGGTGGCCATTTCCACAGCAGCAGCATCACCGCAGAAACCAGGATAGTCGTCATGAGCATGGTGCCGGTCACCGCGACCCCGTAGGCCGCAGCCAGGGCGCCGGAAGACTCGAAGCCGATCACCAGCAGCACCACGCCGACCATCAGGGTCCAGTTCACGGCGCCAATGTAGATCTGCCCCTGCTCGTCACTGGAGGTGTGCTGGATCTGCATGCGCGGCACGTAGCCCAGCTGAATGGCCTGGCGGGTCAGGGAGAAGGCGCCGGAAATCACCGCCTGGGAGGCAATCACCGTGGCCATGGTCGCCAGCCCGACCAGCGGCAGCAGCGCCCAGCTTGGCGCCAGCAGGTAGAAGGGGTTGCGCGCCGCCTCGGGGTTTTGCAGCAGCATCGCGCCCTGGCCGAAGTAGTTGAGCACCAGCGCTGGCAGCACCAGGGCAAACCAGGCACGGGCGATCGGCTTGCGCCCAAAGTGCCCCATGTCGGCGTACAGCGCCTCGGCACCGGTCAGTGCCAGCACCACCGCACCGAGAATCGCCACGCCCATCCCTGGATGGACGATGAAGAAGTTCAACGCCCACCCGGGATTGAACGCCTTGAGCACTTCCGGGCTTTGCTGGATGCCATGCACGCCGAGCGCAGCCAGCACGAGGAACCAGGCAACCATGATCGGCCCAAAGGCCTTGCCGATCTTCTCGGTACCATGCTTCTGCACCAGGAACAGTGCCACCAGCACCACCAGCGAGATCGGCACCACCCAGTGGTCGATGCCGTCGAACGCCAGCCCCATGCCCTCGACCGCCGACAGCACCGAGACTGCCGGGGTGATCATGCTGTCGCCATAGAACAGCGAGGCACCGACCAGCCCGCAGCCGACCATCAGCATGCGCAGCCGCGGATGCGCGGCCGTGGCACGCCGCGCCAGTGCGGTGAGCGCCATGGTGCCGCCCTCGCCCTGGTTGTCGGCACGCAGGATGAACATCACGTACTTGAACGACACGACCCACAGCAGCGACCAGAGAATCAGCGACAGGATGCCCAGCACCCCGTCGTGGTCGACCTGTACGCCATAACCGCCGGTAAAGACTTCCTTGAGGGTATACAACGGGCTGGTACCGATATCGCCATAGACCACCCCAACAGCTGCCACCAGCAGGCCCAAAGGGCGTGCCGCCCCATGCCCGCCCTCGGCGTGACTGCTTGCCTGAACCATCGACCACTCCCGCAGACGGCCCCTCGGGGCCGGTAGTATTCGCACCGGACGGCATGCTTGCAGCGCCCGGACCGCTGTCGTCATCCGGCTATCATTGTTACCCGGACACAACGGCGCGAAGCATAGCGCAGCGCTCGTCGCTTTTCTGCTGGTCAAGCGACCTTGCGCTCGCTAGAATTGCGCACTTTTTGATCAGAGGCGCCAAAAACGCCCGCCCGGATCGCGCCGCCACTGGCAGGCGCGACCTGTTTCAATACCGAGGTTAGTCATGTCCACCACTCCCGCCACGCCGAAGGTCGGCTTTGTCTCCCTGGGCTGCCCCAAGGCCCTGGTCGACTCCGAGCGCATCCTCACCCAACTGCGCATGGAAGGCTATGAAGTCGTTCCGACCTACGAAGATGCCGACGTGGTGGTGGTCAACACCTGCGGCTTCATCGACAGCGCCAAGGCCGAGTCGCTGGAAGTGATCGGCGAAGCGATCAAGGAAAACGGCAAGGTCATCGTCACCGGCTGCATGGGTGTCGAGGAAGGCACCATTCGCGACGTGCACCCCAGCGTGCTGTCGGTCACCGGCCCACAGCAGTACGAGCAGGTGGTCAACGCCGTGCACGAGGTGGTGCCACCGCGCCAGGACCACAACCCGCTGATCGACCTGGTGCCGCCGCAGGGGGTCAAGCTGACCCCGCGCCACTACGCCTACCTGAAGATTTCCGAAGGCTGTAACCACAGCTGCAGCTTCTGTATCATCCCGTCGATGCGTGGCAAGCTGGTCAGCCGCCCGGTCGGCGAAGTGCTGAGCGAGGCCGAGCGCCTGGTGAAGGCTGGCGTCAAGGAGATCCTGGTGATTTCCCAGGACACCAGCGCCTATGGCGTCGACGTCAAGTACAAGACCGACTTCTGGAACGGTCGCCCGGTCAAGACCCGCATGCTCGAGCTGTGCGAAGCGCTGAGCAGCCTGGGTGCCTGGGTGCGCCTGCACTATGTCTACCCCTACCCCAACGTCGATGACGTGATCCCGCTGATGGCCGCCGGCAAGATCCTGCCGTACCTGGACATCCCGTTCCAGCACGCCAGCCCCAAGGTGCTCAAGGCCATGAAACGCCCGGCCTTCGAGGACCGTACCCTGGCGCGCATCAAGAACTGGCGCGAGCAGTGCCCGGAACTGGTGATCCGCTCGACCTTCATCGTCGGCTTCCCCGGTGAGACCGAAGAGGACTTCCAATACCTGCTCGACTGGCTGACCGAAGCCCAGCTCGACCGCGTCGGCTGCTTCCAGTATTCGCCGGTCGAAGGCGCCCCAGCCAACGACCTGGGCCTGGAAGAAGTCCCGGATGAGATCAAGCAGGATCGCTGGGACCGCTTCATGGCCCACCAGCAGGCGATCAGCACTGCACGCCTGCAACTGCGTATCGGCAAGGAGATCGAGGTACTGATCGACGAGGTCGAGGAACAGGGCTCGGTAGGTCGCAGCTTCTTCGACGCGCCGGAAATCGACGGTAGCGTGTTCATCGACGGTGACCACGGCTTCAAGCCGGGCGACAAGGTCCGTTGCCGTATTGTCGATGCCGACGAATACGACATGTGGGCCGAGCCCATCTGATCGTCACGCCCTTTCGCGCATAACACCGCGAAAGGGCCTGCCAGACAGAAAAAATCCGCACACCGGTGCTGCAGCATCTATGTTTTCCTCACTACCCGAGGAATACAGAATGTCCTTGCACCTGACGCTACATACCCCCCACTACAGCGACTACCCCGAGCTGGTCCGTATCTGGGAAGCGTCGGTGCGCGCTACTCATGATTTTCTCCCCGACGCCTACATCGTGCTGCTGCGCGACCATGTACTGCGC
The DNA here is from genome assembly GCF_001320965.1 of Pseudomonas sp. NBRC 111143. Taxonomy (NCBI): domain Bacteria; kingdom Pseudomonadati; phylum Pseudomonadota; class Gammaproteobacteria; order Pseudomonadales; family Pseudomonadaceae; genus Pseudomonas; species Pseudomonas sp. NBRC 111143. The sequence goes on from NZ_BCBT01000002.1 coordinate 145,049, forward strand.
CGCTATCTGGACGCCGTGATGCTGGTCTGCTGCCGGGACACTCGACGCAGGATCCTCGGCTTCACCGGCGTCGCCAACGGCCGTGTCGACATGCTCTTCGTCGCCCCTCAGCACCGCGGCCAAGGCGTTGGTAAGCGCCTGCTGCATCACGCCATTTCCGAGCTCAACGCCGATCGCCTGGACGTCAACGAACAGAACCCTCAGGCGCTGGGTTTCTACCTGCATGAGGGCTTCGAGATAGCGGGCCGCTCGGAAACCGATGGCTTGGGTCAGCCGTATCCACTGCTGCATATGCGACTGATCCGCCCACAGGGCTAGCAACTGCGCCGCCACCGCTGTGCAAATGGCCGAAATGGCACAGATTCCCAGCCGCAGCACGGCTCGGACGGGTACAATGGACACCTTTCCCTGCCCTGCGAATGTCTGCTCATGTCCGAACCCGTCCGCCTGTCCAAACGCCTCATCGAACAGCTCGGCTGCTCCCGCCGCGAGGCCGAACTGTACATCGAGGGCGGCTGGGTCACGGTCGATGGAGTCGTTGTCGAGCAACCGCAGTTCAAGGTTGAAACTCAGCGTGTCGAACTGCTCCCGGGTGCCCGTGCCGAAACACTGGAGCCGGTTACCCTGCTGCTCAACCAGCCCAAGGGCCAGGACAGTGAAGCTGCCCGCGCCAGCATGAACATGGCAAGCCTCAGCGAAGCCCACCGCGAAGGCGTGCGCCCCCTGCACGGGCACTTCGCCAGATTGACTTGCCTCGCCCCGCTCGAACGCGGCGCCAGCGGCCTGCAGGTATTCACCCAGGACTGGCGGGTAACCCGCAAGATCGACGCCGACCTGCGTCGTCTGGAGCAGGAATACATCATCGAGGTACGCGGTGAAACCACACCGCAGGCGCTCGAGCGCCTGGCCCGTGGTGCCACGCGCAATGACCGGGAACTGCCGCGGGCCAAGGCCAGCTGGCAGAACGAAACCCACCTGCGCCTGGTGTTGAAAAACCCGCAGCCTGGGCAGATTTCCGAACTGTGCGCCTACCTTCGCCTGGAAATGCTCGGTATGCGTCGCATTCGCCTGGGTGGTGTGTCGATGGGCAAGCTGCCCCTGGGTCAGTGGCGCTACCTGGCCGCCAGCGAACGTTTCTAAGCGATACCGCCGCGCCGCCAGGTGCGGCCCTGAAAAGGATTCGAGTCACATGAACCACAACGATGTCCTGCGCAGCCTGCGCTACATGCTCAAGGTGAACGACGCCAAGATGGCCGAAATCATCGCCCTGTCCGGCCTTGAAGTGAACCCGGTGGTCCTTGCCGGCTACATCAAGAAGGAAGACGAAGCCGGCTACGTGCGCTGCCCGGAACGCGTCATGGCCCATTTTCTCGATGGTCTGGTGATCCATCGCCGTGGCAAGGACGACAGCCGTGCGCCCCAGCCCGTCGAGCTGCCGGTGACCAACAACACCGTGCTGAAGAAACTGCGGGTGGCGTTCGAGCTCAAGGAAGATGACCTGCACGCGATTCTCAAGTCGGTCAATTTCGCGGTGTCCAAGCCCGAACTCAGCGCGCTGTTTCGCAAGGTCGGGCATGACAACTACCGCCCCTGCCAGGACCAGTTGCTGCGCAACTTCCTCAAGGGCCTGACCCTTCGCGTCCGTGGCTGAGCCGATCATGCAGCACAGCGTCACACCGGTGGGCATCGTCCGTTCCTGCTTCAAGGAGAAGTTCGCCATCCCCCGCCAGCCGCGCCTGGCGCCCGCCGCACGTGGCGTGCTGGAGCTGCTGCCGCCGTTCGACCAGGGTGACGCGGTACAGGGCCTGGAGCAGGTCAGCCACGTGTGGCTGCTGTTCCTGTTCCATCAAGCACTGGAGGAAAAGCCGCGGCTGAAGGTGCGCCCACCGCGCCTGGGCGGCAACAAGAGCATGGGCGTGTTCGCCACGCGCGCCACCCATCGCCCCAATGGTATTGGTCAGTCGGTGGTGCGCCTTGAAGCTGTCGAGCCCGGGCGCCTGCTGTTGTCAGGTATCGATCTGCTCGACGGAACGCCGGTGCTCGACATCAAACCCTATGTGCCCTACGCCGACAGCATCGACAATGCCATCAACCAGATCGCCAGCGATGCGCCACTGCCGATCAACGTGCAGTGGAGCGATAGTGCCCTGCACCAGGCCCACGAACATGCTCGGCGCCTGGCAGAACCACTGGTGGAGCTCATCGAGCAGTGCCTGGCCCAGGACCCGCGCCCGGCTTATCAGGTACCAGCGCCGGAACGGGTCTACGGAGTGAAATTCTGGGATGTGCAGGTGCGCTGGCATTATCCGCAGCCGGAAGTGATCCGGGTGCTGGAGGTTGCACGCGAAGCCTGAACTCACATTCTCCAGGCATAAAAAAACGCAGACCCTGGTCTGCGTTTTTTATGCCGCAATTCGCCTTACTTCTCGACGAATGCACGCTCGATCAGGTAGTCACCTGGCTCGCGCATGCGTGCAGAGATCTTCAGGCCGAAGCTGTCGAGCACTTCGCTGGTCTCGTCGAGCATGCTCGGGCTGCCGCAGATCATCGCACGGTCGTCCTGCGGGTTGATCGGTGGCAGGCCGATGTCGCTGAACAGCTTGCCGCTGCGCATCAGGTCGGTCAGACGGCCCTGGTTCTCGAACGGCTCGCGGGTCACGGTCGGGTAGTAGATCAGTTTCTCACGCACCGCTTCACCGAAGAATTCATTCTGTGGCAGGTGCTCGGTGATGAACTCGCGGTAGGCGACTTCGTTCACGTAGCGCACGCCATGCACCAGGATGACCTTTTCGAAACGCTCGTAGGTTTCCGGGTCCTGGATCACGCTCATGAACGGCGCAAGGCCAGTACCGGTGCTCAGCAGGTACAGGTGCTTGCCCGGGTTCAGGTCGTCCAGCACCAGGGTGCCGGTCGGTTTCTTGCTGATGATGATCTCGTCGCCTTCCTTCAGGTGTTGCAGCTGGGAGGTCAGCGGACCGTCCGGCACCTTGATGCTGAAGAACTCCAGATGCTCTTCCCAGTTCGGCGAAGCGATCGAATAGGCACGCATGAGCGGACGGCCGCTTTCCTGCTGCAGGCCGATCATCACGAACTGACCGTTCTCGAAGCGCAGGCCCGGGTCGCGGGTGCACTTGAAGCTGAACAGAGTGTCGTTCCAGTGATGCACACTGAGGACACGTTCGTGGTTCATGTTGCTCATCTAGTGGGGCTCCTGAAGAAAAACGCGGCGCGCGCAAGACGCGCAGTTGCGCGATAGTTTAGGGGCAGCGAGAATATCTGTTAACTGAATTATCAAGATATGACTTATCGGTTATATAGATATGCGATTCACTCTCCGCCAGCTTCAAGTCTTCGTCGCCGTCGCCCAGCATCAAAGCGTATCGCGAGCGGCCAATGTACTGGCCCTGTCGCAGTCGGCGGCCAGTACCTCCATCACCGAACTGGAGCGCCAGTCCAGCTGCCAGCTGTTCGATCGCGCCGGCAAGCGCCTGAGCCTCAACGCCCTGGGCCATCAGTTGCTGCCCCAAGCAGTAGCCCTGCTCGACCAGGCCAAGGAAATCGAAGACCTGCTCAACGGCAAGTCCGGCTTCGGCTCGCTCGCCGTTGGCGCCACCCTGACCATCGGCAACTACCTGGCAACGCTGCTGATCGGCAGCTTCATGCAGGTGCACCCGGAAAGCCAGGTCAAGCTGCACGTGCAGAATACTGCGCACATTGTGCAACAGGTGGCGCACTACGAAATTGACCTGGGTCTTATCGAGGGTGACTGCAACCACCCTGACCTGGAGGTGCAACCCTGGGTCGAGGACGAACTGGTGGTGTTCTGCGCCCCGCAGCATCCACTGGCCAAGGTCGGCCGCGCCAATATCGAGGCCTTGTCCCAGGAGGCGTGGATCTTGCGCGAACAAGGCTCAGGCACCCGCCTGACCTTTGACCAGGCCATGCGCCACCACCGCGCCAACCTGAACATCCGCCTGGAGCTCGAACATACGGAAGCGATCAAGCGCGCCGTGGAGTCGGGTCTGGGGATCGGCTGCATTTCACGCCTCGCGCTGCGCGACGCTTTCAGGCGCGGCAGCCTGGTGGCAGTGGAAACCCCGGAGCTGGATCTGCTGCGCCAGTTCTACTTCATCTGGCACAAGCAGAAGTACCAGACCTCGGCCATGCGTGAGTTTCTCGAGCTGTGCCGCAGCTTCACCGCGGGGGTGCAGCGCAGCGACGAGATCGTGCTGCCGACCATCGCCTGAACGTCAGCCGAGCAGGATTACGCCCCAGACCAGCGCCACCATGCTCATTGCCACCAATTGCGCAGCACTGCCCATGTCCTTGGCGTTCTTCGACAAGGGGTGACGGTCCAGCGAAATGCGGTCGATGGCAGCCTCGACCGCCGAGTTGAGCAGCTCGACGATCAGCCCCAGCAGACACACGGCGATCAGGATCGCACGCTCGCCGCGACTGACCGGCAACCAGAAGGCAGTCGGGATCAGCAGCACATTGAGCAGCACCAGTTGGCGGAAGGCAGCCTCGCCCTTGAAGGCGGCGCGCAGGCCGTCGAGCGAATAGCCGGCGGCATTGAAGATGCGTTTCAGGCCGGTCTGGCCCTTGAATGGCGACATGTGAGTCAATTCACCTGAAAAAGACCTGCAGGCTAGTCCAGCCTGGGTCAAAAAAGCGTGAAGCCGGAAGGCTCAGTTGGCTGAAACCGATTCAAGTTGTTGCAGCAGCAAGGCGGCCTGGGTCCGGGTGCGCACGCCCAGCTTGCGGAAGATCGCGGTGACGTGGGCCTTGATGGTCGCCTCCGAAACGCTCAGCTCGTAGGCGATCTGCTTGTTCAACAAACCTTCGCAGACCATGGTCAGCACCCGGAACTGCTGCGGCGTCAGGCTTGCGAGCCCTTCGCTGGCGGCTTTGGCCTCGGCCGATACATCAACCTTTTCGAACGCCTGCGGCGGCCACCACACTTCGCCGTCGAGCACCTTGCGCACGGCGTCCTGGATGGTTTCCAGCGGGCTGGACTTCGGAATGAAACCGCTGGCCCCGAACTCACGGGACTTGACCACCACGGCCGCCTCTTCCTGCGCCGACACCATCACCACCGGAATCTGCGGGTATTGCCCACGGAGCAGGACCAGCCCGGAGAAGCCATAGGCACCTGGCATGTTCAAGTCGAGCAGGACCAGGTCCCAGTCGGATTTCTCGGTCAGGCGGGTTTCCAGTTCGGCGATGCTTGCCACCTCCACCAGACGTACGTCCTGCCCGAGGCCGAGGGTCACGGCCTGGCGCAAGGCGCTACGGAACAGCGGATGGTCATCGGCAATCAGGATTTCATATGTAGCCATCGATCCAGGGGTCCTGTTCTGTGCCAGGCGCTGCGGGGTATGGGGCCTGTGCCTGGCGGGCAACTCAAGGCGCGGGCGACGGCGCCGCCAGCGGCAAGGGCACGAGGCAGACCAGGGGTGGCGGCTGCATCGTGGCCGAATCGGCGCCAAGGATGCCGAGCACCGTCCGGGTGGTCAAGCCAATTGCCCGGCGGCCTCGCCCACCCTGGCGACCTGCTCGACAGTATGAACCAATCCGGCTAGCTTGCCCCTTGGACTATAGGAAGGTATGCAAGCGTTGATGCGGCTCATCCTGGTCGTCCAGTGCCAGGTGTCGCTTGCCGCTGAGGTAATGCAGGCTGAACACGTCAAGGTAGGCATCCAGCGCCTGGGAGGCACGGTTGTCGCCGGCCAGGTCCAGACACATGGCCGCCACTTCCGCGGTGCAGAAATGATCGTCACGCTTGGAGCGGCGCAGGCGGTAGCGCGACATCTGCTCGGCCTCCAGGCTCAGCACCGGGAAGCGGTCCAGGTACGGGCTCTTGCGAAACATCTTGCGCGCTTCGGTCCAGGTGGCGTCGAGCAGGATGAACAGCGGCCGCTTGCCGGGCTCGCACACCACTTCGTTGACCACCCGCTCCGGTGCGACGAACTCACCAGGGAAGACGATATAGGGCTGCCACTGGGGTTGTTCGAGCAGCGCCAGCAAGCGCGCATCGACATCCGTGCGCTGCCAGCCGAAGGCCCAGGTGTCTTCGATCAGGTCGGCGATCAGCCAGCCGGTGTTGGTCGGCTTCAATGGCTCGGTGTCGTGCATCACCAGACACATGCCGGCCTGGGCGTCGACCCGAGGCTTCCAGGCGCACAGGCAATGGCTGGCGATCACCCGGCAGTCCGGGCAGCGATCGGCTCGCGAACCGCGGGCGACGAAGGGTTTGTTGCTGCGCGCCAGACGCTCGGCGCGCAGACGCGCTACCGCATGGCTCATGGCTGCAAGCCTGGCGACGGGAATAGGATGGACACTGCGACAACTCGGCGGGAAACAAAGGTGCCAGTCTACCAGAGCGGGCGCAGGTTTGCCGTGCAGGGCACTGCCAGGCTCCCTTATAATCGAGCCTTTGGCGGCGGCTGCGCCTGGAGCGCGACCAGTTCATGGAACGCCGCCTGCCGGCGCGGGTCAAAGCGCCAGTCACCGAACCAGGAGAGATTCATGCTGCGTCTTATCGTCCCGACCCTGAGCCTGATGCTCGCCCTGCCGCTTGCCGCCAACGCAGCGTCCAAGCAGGACTACGAGCTGAACCAGATGCTGCAGAAGGTTGCCAAGGAGAGCAGCGTCGGCACGCCACGCGCCGTCAACGAAGACATCCTCGATCAGGGCTACACCGTCGAGAAGGGCAAGGCGTTGGTCAACCACCTGAGCGTGCGTGAAGAACATGCCCAGCGCATGCTGGAAAACCCGGCACTGGTGCGCAGCCAGCTGGGCGACAGCGTCTGCCGCAACACCGGCTACCGCCAACTGATGACCAAGGGCGCGGTGATGGTCTACCGCTTCACCGTCTACAAGACCAACCAGCCGGTCATGGACCAGGCGTTCGATGCTGCCAGCTGCACCGCTGGCAACAAGAAGAAGTGATTCAGGCGACCTGGTCGTCGCTGGCGCGCCGCTGCTCCTCATCGGCGCGCAGATCCGCCAGCAGGGCCTGAAGGTAACGTGATTGCCTGTCGGCGCCTTGCAACCTGCGCAGGCACTCGCCCTCCAGGCTCAAGTGGTGGTCCTTGGCCGCACGCCTGAGCAGTTCATACAACTGCAGGTCCACCTCGATGACCAACCGATGCATGCTTCTTCCTCCCTGCATCGCCCTCTGCCCTCAGTTAAACAAAGCTCGGCAAGGATTGGATCCGATCAGACGAACGGTTGACCTTCAGCGAACCGGCACGATCGCGCGCCAGCGTCTAGATTGAAAGCAAACGACAGGCATTTTCGGCAAGCACAGGAGATTGCCGACGCCACGACGTTGCCGGATCCGCAACGAAAACAGACAAGATGGATACAAGCCACTGCATCACGGCCTTGAAGGCCTACTGCAATGCTCGGGATGCACACTCGAGCCACAGCAGCCAGCGACACACGCAGTGTCGTGGCCGGTACTCACCATCGACCGGTCAGAGGTTTTGCTGCAGAAGGAGACGTTGAATGCCTTACCTACCGAATGAACTGCTGTCCAAGCACTTCAGCGACCAGGGAATCGACCTGGGCAGGATTGACGAACAACTGCAACTGGTGGCACCGAACAGCCCCAACCTGCCCCTCTACCGCGACATGATGTTGACCGTGCTGCGCATGGCCAGCGACGACGCCAACCGCTGGAACGCCAAGATCACCTTGCAGGCCCTGCGCGAACTGGATCACGCCTTCCGTACTCTCGAGCGCTACAAGGGCCGACGCAAAGTCACGGTGTTCGGCTCGGCGCGCACACCCCAGGAACACCCGATGTATGCCCTGGCCCGGGAACTGGGCGCCACGCTGGCACGCTCCGAGCTGATGGTCATCACTGGTGCCGGTGGCGGCATCATGGCCGCTGCCCACGAAGGCGCCGGTGCCGAGAACAGCCTGGGCTTCAATATCACACTGCCTTTCGAGCAACATGCCAATGCCACGGTGGACGGCACCGATAAGCTGCTGCCCTTCCACTTCTTCTTTATCCGCAAGCTGTTCTTCGTCAAGGAAGCCGACGGACTGGTCCTTTGCCCGGGTGGCTTCGGCACGCTCGATGAAGCGCTGGAAGTGCTGACCCTGATCCAGACCGGCAAAAGCCCACTGGTACCGGTGGTACTGCTGGACTCGCCTGGCGGCAGCTTCTGGCAGGATGCCCTGAACTTCATCAGCCGTCAGTTGGAAGAGAACCGCTATATCTTGCCCAGCGACCTGAAGCTGGTACGCCTGGTACACAGCGCCGACGAGGCCGTTGAAGAGATCAAGCAGTTCTATAGCAACTACCACTCGAGCCGCTGGCTGAAGAACCAGTTCGTGATCCGCATGCTGCACCCCTTGAGCGAGGCTGCGCTATGCGATATTCAGGAGGGTTTTGCCGACCTGCGCCTGAGCGGCAAGTATCATCAACAGCCCGACAGTAGCGCAGAACATGAAGTCGGCGACTTCAATCACCTGACCCGCCTGACCTTCGCCTTCAACGGCCGCGATCAGGGGCGCCTGCGTGAATTGGTGGACTTCATCAACCTGCCGGAAAACTGGGCAAAACCTCAGCCCATGCACACGACCCAGCATGCGCGAGAAGCGCTGAAAGTCAGTTGAACGAAAAACGGCCAGTACGGCTGACCTGGCAGATATCTGCCTGGTCAGCCGTACTGGCCGTCAATCATCGAGGTCGCGCCCGCTGAGCAGCCGACCGATCATGTCCATGGAAAAACCACGGTAGGCGAGAAAGCGCGTTTGCTGCGCGCGACTGCGGGGATCCTGAGGACGTTGCCCGGCGAACTTGCGCTGCCAGACGTCCCGTAGGCGGGCCGACCAATCTACACCGCTTTCGCGCAGTGCCTGATCGATATCGCCACGGTTCAGACCTCGCTGGCTCAGGTCGTCACGAATACGTGCAGGACCATAGCCGGAGTTGGAGCGATAGGAAATGAAGCTTTCCAGATAGCGCGCCTCGCTGAGCAGCCCTTCCTCGGCAAGCCGATCGAGCGCAGGCTCGATCAGCTCATCGGTGGCACCGCGCTGACGCAACTTGCGCGTTAGCTCGACACGACCGTGCTCGCGGCGTGCAAGCAGGTCCATGGCTGTCCGCCGAACGGCGACGGGAGTGTCGAGTACGACGGACGACATGCGCGATCAACCAGCGATATCAATAACCGGCTTCAGCATCAGCCATATCGTCGGCATCAGCTTCAGCGGCGGCGGCCTTGCCAGCAGCGGCGACAGCGCCGGAGGTCAGCAGCTTCTCACGAATCTGCTTCTCGATTTCCGAACCGATGGCCGGGTTCTCTTGCAAGTACTTGGCGGCGTTGGCCTTGCCTTGGCCGATCTTGTTGCCCTGGTAGCTGTACCAAGCACCGGACTTCTCGACCAGGCCTTGAGAGACGCCCAAGTCGATGATCTCGCCGTTACGATAGATACCCTTGCCGTAGAGAATCTGGAACTCGGCCTGACGGAAAGGTGGCGAAACCTTGTTCTTGACGATCTTGACGCGGGTTTCACTGCCCACCACTTCGTCGCCTTCCTTCACCGCGCCGGTACGACGGATGTCCAGACGGACCGAGGCGTAGAACTTCAGGGCGTTACCGCCGGTGGTGGTTTCCGGGCTACCGAACATCACGCCGATCTTCATACGGATCTGGTTGATGAAGATGACCAGGCAGTTGGCGTTCTTGATGTTACCCGTGATCTTGCGCAGCGCCTGGGACATCAGGCGGGCCTGCAGGCCGACGTGCATGTCACCCATTTCGCCTTCGATCTCGGCTTTGGGTACCAGGGCCGCCACGGAGTCGACGATGATCACGTCGACGGCGTTGGAACGCACCAGCATATCGGTGATTTCCAGGGCCTGTTCGCCAGTGTCTGGCTGCGAGACCAGCAGGTCATCGACGTTGACGCCCAGCTTGCCAGCGTACTCAGGGTCGAGGGCGTGCTCGGCGTCGACGAAGGCGCAGGTGGCGCCGTTCTTCTGGGCTTCAGCGATGACCGACAGGGTCAGCGTGGTCTTGCCCGAGGATTCCGGACCGTAGATCTCGACGATACGGCCCTTCGGCAGACCGCCGATGCCGAGGGCGATGTCCAGGCCCAGCGAGCCGGTGGAGATGGCCGGGATGGCCTGGCGTTCGTGATCGCCCATGCGCATGACTGCGCCCTTGCCGAATTGGCGTTCGATCTGACCCAGGGCCGCAGCCAAGGCGCGCTTCTTGTTGTCGTCCATTGAAATCCTCACGTGTTCGACTTGGCCCTGATGGCCGGAATACCTGTATAAGTAGCCAGTATTATTCCACAGGGATTCGTTTCCGCAAACCCCCGTCGAGCGATTTACTCGGCCCCAAGCTGTAACAAGCCGTCTAACGCAACGATCACCGTCTGTCGGCGCACCGCCTCGCGATCGCCTTCGAAGTGGCGACGCTCGCTGATCACGCGGGCTCCATCGCCCCACGCCAGCCACACGGTGCCTACCGGTTTGGCCGGCGAGCCGCCATCCGGCCCGGCGACACCGCTGACCGCTACGGCAAAACGCGCGCCGCTGGCAGCCTGGGCACCACGGACCATGGCCTCGACCACTTCCTGGCTGACGGCGCCAACCTGGGTGAACAGTGCCTCGGGGACGCCAAGCTGGCGGGTCTTCTGGGCGTTGGAATAGGTGACGTAACCCGCCTCGAACCAGGCCGAACTGCCGGGAATACGGGTGATCGCTTCGGCGATGCCACCACCGGTGCAGGACTCGGCGGTGGTCACCTGTGCATTGAAGCGGCGCAGCTGTTCGCCCAGGCGGGTAGAAAGTACGGTGATCGGGTCCATGGCAGGCTCCTTGCGTGACTGCGCACTACCCTACCACCCTCATCCCCCCTGGCAAGGATTCACGGCGCCAGCGCGCGGATGTAGGCCTGACAGGCGCGCAGGGCGATCAGCCCCCGGTCGCCGTCGTCGGTGATGGCGATAATTCGTCGAGCATGCGCCGGGTCAAGTCGGGCGCGTACGGCGCCATGATCCACGCCGCTGGCGCCGGTGGCGGCAGGCATTGTGGAACAGGTGGCGTCGCGCTCGACCAGGACCGACAGGCGCAGATCGGCAGTAGCAAGGCGATCACGCAGCCGAGCCTGATTGTGTTGCGCATCGGTAAGCTCCTGGAAATGAATCGACTCGCTGTCGTGCAGGCGTCGCTCAAGCGCCTGGCGCTGCTCGCGCTCACTACGCAGCTGTTCGTTGAGCACCTCGGCCTGCTCCACCCGCTGGCGCGCCTGCAACTCGTCCGACTCGGCGAGCAGACGCTCGTAGCGCCAGGCCTGAACCTGCCAGGCCAACGCGGCGGACAACAGTACCGAGGCAACGTACGCAGCAAACTGCAGGCGGCTCAGCACAATACCTCCCGAGCCCTGGCCCAGAGCTCGAGGCGCTCATCCAGGCCATTGAGCCCACCATTGATATGTCGGGTGATGCGGTTGAACTCACCACGATCGGCCAGGGCATTGAGCCCGCGCGACTGCCAGAACCAGGCCGCCGACTCGCAGGCCCAGCGCGGCTGCTCGAGTAGCTGGGGTTGCGCCAGCAACCGCTCATCACCGAACAGCGCACGGCTGCAAGCCTGGTAGTTGTTGCGCCCGGTGACCTGGATCAGGCCGCGACCGCAATACAGCTGGCCATCACCGTCGGCCTCGGGCGTGTTGCCCAGGCGCAGGGCCAGTGGGCCGGTGTCGTAGCGTGAAAGATAGCGATCGCTGCCCAGTTCCTTCACATAGCGTAACTGGCCGGACTCATGACCGACCTGGGCGAGGAAGGCGGCGATGCGCTTGGGGTGATCGATCTCCCAGCGGGCCATGGCTTCGTTGAGAGGCGTGAGAAACGCGCTGGCACGCTGGCCAGCCAGAGGGTAGATCTGAATGAGTTGCCGCTCGGTGAGCATGCAGCACCTCCTTGGCGCAAGAAAAAAGCCCAGGCAATGCCTGGGCTCGGGAACATCGACGCGTTGCTATCAGATGCCCAGCGATGCCATCTCCAACGGCGAGCGATAGGTCGCTGCGGCCTGGGCGATGCAGGCACGGGCCTGCAGGTTGGCGTCCTTGAGATTCTGGATCTCATCGGCGATCCGCTTGGCGCCCTTGACCAGCCACATCCGCGAGTACACCGCGGCCGCGACGCCACCCACGACGATGACCAATGCCGAGAAGAAATCGGCCAATCGTTGCGAGCAGATGCTGATCTGCTCGACCGTGGTGCGCACCACTTCCACCACCTCCTCGTTGTAGTCGAGGTTAGCGGCCACGCTAGCCCCCCAGATGCTGGTGACCAGTGCCTTGCAGTCCTGAATTTCCTGTGCGGTAAGCGACATGATTACATTCTCCATTGCTATCAGTTTGATCGGCGGACGATTCCGCCAGGTGATCGCTCGCAGGCGATGGCTCGAAGCGCGTGGCTTTCACATGATTCAGCGTGCGGCACCGGCCGCACTTGATCTGGAGCTCGGAAGCGGGGGTGATGCGGGCCAGCAGCTTCCTGCACTGGCCGCAGCGAAACTCGACGAACATGGGCGCGTCCTCTGCTGAATGGGTAGACCGTCACGCCTTGAGTGAAGCGGCCTTGCCCGGTGCGCTGCCCTTGTTCCCGGCCTTGCCCGCCTTGCCACCGTTGCACTGCACGGTGGTGCGCCAGCCAGAGCCGGTGAACACCTGCTCGACCGAGTCGATCAGGTACTGGCCGTCGAGCCCGTCGACAAAACCACTGACCTCTATGCTGCGCTCGACGAACAGGTCGGTGCGACCAGGCATGTCCAGGCGCACGCTGGCAGTCTCGCGATTGAAGCTGGCCAGGCGCGCGCGGGCAGCCTGTTCGGCGGCGGCGCGATTGGGATACAGGTGGCGGTCGGTATGAACAGGACGCTGGCTGCCCGAGCTTTCGGCGTTGCTCAGTTCGACCACCTTGAGCTCGCCGCTGGCACTGTCCTGGTGACGGGTGCGCACGGCCTTGCGAGTGGCCTTGTCGTCCAGGCGAAATTGCCACTGGCTGACGTCGCTGCGCCGCAGCGTCACCAGCCCCAGGGTCTTGCCGCTGGCGCTCTGCCCGCTCTGGCGCGGCAGCACCAGCAGCTGGCCGTTGGCGAGCTTGGCGGTGCAGTCGTACTGGCGGGCCAGACGGGTGATGAAGTTGAAGTCCGACTCGCTGTACTGGTCGATACGCGGCACGTTCAGGGCGACCGGGCAGATCGCCTGCCAGCCGTTGCGCGCACCGATCTCGGCGATGATGCGTTGCAGCGGAACATTCTCCCAACTGCCGCTGCGGATGGTTCTACCACTGCCGCACAGGTCGCTGGCCTTGCCGCGGATCACCAGGGTGTCCGGCGGCCCGGACAGCTCGACCTCATCGACGGTGAAACGCCCCAGCAGCGTCAGCGGCTGCCCGGCGTAGCCCAGGTGCACCTCCAGCACCGCGCCGCGAGGCGGCAGGGCCAGGGCACCGTCGCGGGCATCGATGCGCAGCTCGAACGTATCCGACTCCATGCCGGGTTTGTCGGTGGTGCGCAGCAGCAACAAGCGGTCGTTGATCAGGGCGGTGATGTCCTTGCCATCGGCCTTGATGCTGAAGACAGGTTGCATGACTCATGCCTCCGTTGTCGGTGTGGATACGGGCCTGCGCTCAGTCCCAGAGCTGCACGATGCTGACCGTGGCAGTGGGCAGGTCCGGCAGCAGGATCATCACGCCGGCGCGCAGGGGCTGGTTTTCGTCGGCCAGCCCCTGATTGGCTTCCAGCACAGCTTCGACCGTGCGGTTGAGGTGGCCGTAGTAGTGTTGACAGAGGGTGTCGAGCAGGTCGCCGTCAGACGTTTTGCAGGTCTTCGCCATAGCGGGTGAACTCCAGTGAAAAACCCTGTTTGCGTGGAATGCCCCCGGCCAGCAGGTTGCTCTGGTCTTCGTCGATGCTGGTCAGGCACCAGTTGCCGAGTACCTCGCCGTACCCTGTGGTCAGACTCAGGGGCAGCAGCTGGCGACCGATGCTGCGCAGGGTCTGCAGCTGGCCTAGACCGCCCTTGAAGGAGGGAAAGATCGCACCACGGATGCTGATCGTCTCCTCCCCCTGGCCGACGGCCTGCTGCGCGCTGTCGCGGCTCAGGCGTTCCTGGGCGGCCCAGCGAAAGCGGGTCTGGCGACGCAACTGGTCGAACGCGGCGGTATCGAGGTTGAAGTAGTACGGTGTGGCATTGGCCTTCAGCGGTTGCAGCACCAGCAGGTGCGGGAATGGCTTGATCGCTTCGGCGCTCGGCGTTGTCAGCGGTGCGAAGCCGAAGGTGACGAGCACCCCGCTTGCCACCGCGCGGGCATCGCCCACCACCTTGCGGATCGCCGCGCCAGCCTTGCCCAGGTGTTCGGAGAACGCATCGACACGCTCCTGCACCTTGCGCACCTCGTCGACGCTCTTGTCGTAGCGGGCAATCACTTTGTTGACACGCCCTTGTGCCGAGTCGATGGCACGCAGGGTACGTTGCAGGCGCTTGCCGATGGCCGGACCGATCCAAGGCAATGCTTCGAGTTCAGCCGCGGCTTCCTTGACGTGGTCCACGGCCTGGCTCATCGGGTCGAGCATGGCGCCGGCACGCCGACGCCCCTCCTCGCCCGCCTTGACCAGTGCATGCAGTGCGGCCTGCAACTGCTCCAGGTAGGTCATGAATGTCCCTCCGGTTCAAAATTGTCGTAGAGGGTCTGCCAGACGCGCTTCATCAGCTCTTTGCCGTTCTTCCAATACCCGGCGCACAGCCAGTTCCAGATCGGTGGCGAGTTGGTCGTGTGCAACAGCGGCGCCTTGCAGCGTGATGGGGATGTTGGTGGTGAAGTTGAAGGGCTGGCCTGCCCCGCTGGTAATCACCGATTGGGCCGGGGCTTGCGGCGGAGCATCTGGCAGGACGCTGGCTTGCGGCGGCACCGACAACTGCGCGGCTGGTACCTGCACCTCTACTGCGGGTTTGTCCATTACAGCTGAACGTCCAGACGCTGAGGCCTGCACCGCAACCTTCGGCAACCCCAGTACAGCAGCCGGCCTTGACGGCTTCTGAGGCGATCGAGGGAGCTCGACCTTTATGGCAGCGGGCGCAACGCTGGCGCCATGACTTTCGAATCTGGGAGAAGGCACGATACCAGGGACCAACGAAAGACCAGGAATCGCCGGAGGCCATGCACGAGGCTCAGCGATGGCGCCTGCAACCCGTTGCTTGGCCGCCGCGCTTGGCGCCCTCCCCTCATCCACAGGAGGTCTCAACAGATCCCTGACGAGAGCCTTGTCCATGCCGGCAATGTCAGCAGTCGAACCCGGCTTCGGCATAGTCAGCATCGGAGGCCGCCGTTGCGATGAAACGCTTGCGGCAGTTGCAAACTGCGCCATAAGTCCCGGCGGCCGAAGAGGAGACGGCGGTCCCGACGACCTGGCACGCTCCGGGCTCTGCTCCTTTGCCGTCCCGCTCGCCTTGGCCGGCAGCCCTCGCCGTACCGGCTGCTCTGTGGAGGCAGGCTCCGGGTACTGGGTGGCCAAATATTTGCCTACCGCCGACCCAACCTGATCGCCCACAAAGTTGCCGACCGACATCCCTATCGTGGTACCGATCGGACCCAGCAACGATCCGGCGGCACCCAGGGCGCCACCAAGGATCAGGCCCCCTGCCGCGCCGCCATAACCGCTCCACCTTTCTTCACGGGTTTGCGCCGTGCCATAGGTATAGGCCGCCTTTGCACCAGCCTCGATGAGCATCGAAGCAAGGGGTATTTTCAATGCCCTGAGGTTCTCTGCGATGCCCTTGGCGGTCCCAGCGACAGCACCTGGGTTGGTGTAACGCCGCTTGAGTACTTCCCAGCTGGCATAACCCCCGCCCACCACCGCAGCAGTCGTAAGCGCGTCCTTGACTGAGCCAGACAGCGTCGAATAAGGATCCGCTTCAGGTTTCGACTGAGTCGATACCGGCGTTGATGGCGGTTTGTCCTTGGCTGTATCCGATGCAGGGTTCGTGACCCGCTCGCCAGCCCAGGCGCCCAGCTTGTCGCCGGCCATACCGAAGGCAACGCCGCCCACCTCCGAGACCATCGTGCCCCAGCGCGGCACCGCCGCTCCCAAGGCCTTGCCGCCCAAGGTGCCGACTGCCGACCCAACCGCACTGAGATAGCCCACTGCCTGCTCCTTCGCCGTGGTGGCGGTGGAAGCAGTGTGGAAGAGCTTCAACCCCAAATCCAACTTGGTTGCAGAGGCAGCCTCCTTGGCCGCAGCCCCTGCTCGAGTACGGGCAGTGGCTCGGCTCGGCGTGGGATCAGCAGAGGCTGACGAAACTGCTTCCCCCTCCCCCGACACCACCCCTTGTCGGGCTTCAGGTGCATCAGCGTTTATCCGGGGAGTTGAATCTGCGCGCGGCCGAGGCTGGGGGTACGCATGTACGATCTGAGCGGGCAACTCGAACGGGGGTGAGTTGGATGCGCGCCATCCCTGTTCAGTCAAGGGTAACGGCTGGTGCTCCAGTGCCGGACTGAGTCCTTGCCAGTTCGACAGCTGTGGCACGACCGATGGATACGGGCCTGGTCGCCAGATATCCAGCGGTGATGAAAACGATTGCAACGCCTTGCCGTAAGGCGCCCAATGATCGGTAAACCTGGCGCGATAGTCATCGAGCGCGCCAGGGAAAGCCGAGCCAGATGCGACGGCTTCCCCCAGGGCAATCCCTGATTTGTTCGCCATCCGTTAATCCTCTCAATCCGAAAGCCACCAGACCATGTCGCTGAACGACATGGTCATGATTTCGCTCGCGGAAAAGTTCAGCTCCTTGGCCAGCCGCCTTGCGGCGGCCTTCTGCCGGGTCGGGTCAAACCTCGTCGTCCTGCACCAGGCGAAAATACCCGGCCTGCAAGCGGCCGTAGTCCTTCAGGGTGAGGCCTTCGAGGTCCTTGATGCCAACTTCGGCCAGCGAGGCGAACAAGTTCAGCTCGCGCTGCTCGTCGTCGCTGGCGCCGCCGGCCTGGGCGTTGCGCATGTCACGCACCGTCGGGGCCCGCAACGTCAGGCTGTCGACCTGAACGCCATTGGCCTCGCTCGGACGCGACAAACGCACCGTGACGCGGTCGGCTGCAAGGTTCAGCCACTGGGGCTGGCGGTTTTCCTGAGCCATGAACACCTCCTTTACAGGCCCAGCGCAGTACGCTGCGCCGCCAGTTGGTCGACACCGTCGATCACCCGCTTCATGCCCAGGGCATCGATCTCGTAGACCAGGCGACCATCAACCTCCAGCTTGTAGTAGCTGAGTGCGACGCTGTGCTTGATCTCGGCCTTGTCGCCGGATTTCCAGTCGCCCATGTCGACTTCCTTGAGCGAGCCACGCAGGGTGACGATGACCGGATTGATCTGGCCCTTGAGGCCCTTGAAGGCGCCGCGGAACGTGCCGTTGAAGGCCGTGCCATCGGCCAGGCCGAAGAACTTCAGCGACTCGCGGCGCACGCCGGTGGTGGTGAAGGCCGCTTCCTGCTTCTCCATGCCCAGGTCCATCTCGACGGGCATGTCCATGCCACCGGGACGGTGTTCTTCCATTTTCAGGGTCAGTTTGGGCAGGGTCAGGCTGGGTACATCGCCCTGGAAGCTCACACCGTCGACGAACAGGTTCAGGTTGGCCAGGGTTTCGGGAATCATTGCCATGTAGATGCGCTCCTTAAGCGGCGGAATCGAGGACTTCGGTCAGCCACTGGTTGGTGACTTCGACGCGGAAATTGGGGTTTTCGGCAGGCGGTACGTCGGTGAAGCGGATGTTCCAGTACACCTTGCCCTGCTCCAGTTGGCTGGCGGTGTTCAACTCCGGATCGGCGAAGACCTCGAAGTTGATGATCGCGCCCTGGTTCTTCAGGTCGCGCATGAAGGCCTGCAAGCCCTCGGTGACGTCCTTGACGTAGGTGGCGGTGATGGAGCGGTCCACAGCCCACTTGTGGCCGTAGAGGATCGCGTCCATGACGATGTCCATGGTCCGCACGCGGGTGACGAAGGCCCACTTCGGATCGCTGGACAGGGTGCGGTTGCCCCACAGTCGGAAGCCGTCATCGCGGATGATGGTGGCGATGTTGGCGTTGTTCAGCAGGTTGGCGCGGCAGCTGTCGTCGCCATCGAGGAACTCCACCGGGCGGCTGGTGCCGGTGATGCCGACGAACTCCTTGTTCGATGGCGAGGCCCAGAAGCCGTACTCGCGGTCAGTGAAGGCGAACAGGCCGGCGACCCAGGCCGAACCTGGCGCATCGACGGTGGCCTCGGCAGCAGTGTCGAAGTAGCGCACACCCGGATCGACCAGGAAGGCGCGCTTGGCACCGAAGTTCTTGGCGTAGGCGAGCGCCGCTTCATCGGTGGTGCCAGGGCCGTCGATGATGGCGATGCCGCGCAGTTTGTCGGCCAGTGCGACCAGCGCGGTGCCGACCGCCTGGGTGGCGCTGTGCTTGGGGGCGACCAGCAGGCGCGGCTGGGCGTTGAAACGGCTCTTGCCGTCGAGCAGTGCCTGCAGGCCGGTGCGCTTGCCGTCGGCGAGCACGTTGCCGATGATCGCCGCGGTCTGCTCGGCCGCCTCCTCGAGCTTGGCCACACCGCAAGCGACGATGACCGCCTTGGCGCGGCTGTAGATGGCGCGGCAGGCCTTGGTGATCGCCGCATCGGTGCCGAAGGCGGCCACGGCTTCACGCTCGCTGGTGATGAGGACCAGGTCGTTGGCCTTGGCCGTGACACCGGCACCTTCGGTGAAGGTGTCGACCAGGCCGATGATCGAGGACGACGGCAGTGCGATGTTGCGGGCGCCGGTGTCTACGTTGGTTACGGTGACGCCGTGGAAGAATCCACTCATGTAGGTTGTCTCCAAGTCAGATATGAAAAGGCCCCGCGGGGAGTGCAGGGCCTTGGGGGGAAGCAGTGTTCTACTACTGGGCCAAGGGAGTCCGAAGGTCCTGATGGCTCTCAGACTTGCTGGGCAAGTTGTCGAAGGTCTCGAGGAGTCCATTGACTGTTGCGATCTGTTCGATGATTTCCTGATAGCGCGCTTGCCGCGCCTCATCATTCAGCATCTGTAGCTCGTGTTTGCGAAGGCGAGCGTCGGCCAGAGCCTCCAGAGCATTTTCACGTTGCGCGGCTCTCTCAAGGATAAGATCGGCGGCAGCGTTGACGGCGATCCCCACCGCATCGGCATAGCGCTCGACCCATCTGCTGGCCTCGCCCTCGTAGCCAGCCTGCCGATAGGCAATGGCCGCTTTCTCGCGTGCGGAATATTCGGGTTCGAAGCGAATCCAAGTGGCATAGACGAAGGCCACCTTCTCATCGATCCGAGCTGACAACTCCTCGGCGGTCGGCCAAGCAGCAACTCGTTTGACCAGCCTGGGTGGGTGTATGGAAAAATCGATGAACTTTCCTTCAGCCTGCCCCGATAGGAGTGACTGATGAAGTTCGTAAGAGATCTCCTTGGCATCGGTTGGAAGGGCAGCTGATAACTCATCGTTATAAAAACAGCGTTGTTCGATACTGGCAAAGATCGGCATAGGACTACCTGATAGTTTGAAGACTGCGCGCAGCGATTAATAGCCGAGAGCACGCCAGAAGACGGAACGGGAATTACTGACATGGTTGTCGATGAATATCTGGCCTTCGAATCCAGATGCCGTAGGCCGCGCATGGCTGATTTCCTGTCTCGATAAGCGATAGGTGGAATGCCAGTCGTAATCGTCGATAGCGACACCCGTAGTAACTACAAGGCTCATGCAGCTGGTTGGGAAAGTAACCGGAAATACCGTGTCTATCGCCAAGCTGGACAATCCGGTGTCAAGGAAGCGATAACCCCATTGCTCGATCAAGCCATTAGGCATGCGGTAATAACCGGAGAGGCCCAGACTTTTACTCCATTGCTGAGTGGCGTGCTGCAAGCCGGTGCCATACATCAACCATAAGTTGTCGCCAAAATAAATTAAGTCTATGTATGCATCCGGCGCAACGCTCCTGGCCAGGCCGGAACCTGTTGCGCCGGCACTCTCTTGCAGACGGTCTGTACCTTGGGGGATCACACTCAGTGCTTGCGACCCCCAGTTCTGCAGTCTTATGACTGAGCCTTGCGTAACATTGGTGATTGCAGAGTTAGGGATTGAGTAACTTTGTGCGTTGCTGCCCCAGAAATGCACGATCCCACCAATATGCGCAACCGTCCCAGCGACCAGGCCAGATCCGTTGAACGATGAAGCGCCATTGAATTGCTGTCCACGAGACTGTACGAAATCAGTGGTTGCGAGCACTGTATTTGACGTAAATCGCGGCTGCGTAGGAGCAGACGGGTTACCGGTAAACACCGGACTATCCGTAGGTGCATGAACCCGCCACGGCGACCATTTTCCCTCGTCCGACATCACCCGCACGGCCTGCAGAACTGCATCGACCGCCACTCCCGTCTGGCCTGAAGTCAAAGTCTGGGTCAAGTAATTCTTGTAACCAGCGCCATCAACGACCAAAGAGTAGCGCCGCGAGAGCGTTTCCCATCCAGGCGGTTGATTGATAACACCCACATAGGGAGTCATGTAATTGCCCGGTACCGTGTAATTGTCCAGATTCACATCAGAGCCAATGATGGCTGCGCCCAGGCCATAGGTACCCGACAGCACCATGCGACCCGGGGTGCGATCAATGACCGACTCGACCTTCGGTGTATTCAGGCTATCCCAGATTTGTGCCCAATCACTCCACTGGCCGGTCGCCAAGCGTGAGCGTTTGTATGTCAAGCCACTGGGGTTGGTCCCCGCTCCGCCGGTAACGGTCTCCCATATTTGCAAAGCAGACTTCTCTCCATCGCGCTCCATGTGCAAAAGCATGCCAACAAGCAGACGCTCGCCAGTCCCCGTGAAAACGGGAAAAGTACCCGTGGTGCCATTGGTGATCGTGTAAACACCGGTCTCTCTGATCTGATCGATATTGCCAGTCCAGATGAAAGCGGTATCGGTTCCCAGTCCATAGCGCGCCAGCACATTGCGCACGAAGGCGGTGGTGGCGATGGAAGAGTCATTATCTGCAGTAGCGGGAGTAGGCGCTCTCGGATCACCAGTGAAAACCGGACCGGCCAGCGGCGCTTTGAGAGCAAGTGCCGAGTCAATCTGCGTGATGGTATAGACGTCCGTCAGCCCATAGCCTGCCACTGTCGTGGGATTGGTAGCTGCAATCACCCTTCCGTACTTGTCGACAGTAACGCTTCGATAAGTACCGATGGATACGCCACTGCGACCAAAAGCCATTTCATACTCTTGGGCGGAGACTCCCAGACTTAGAGGGCCATCACTGACCAACTGCCACGCACTATCACCATTGATCGTCCCTCGCTCAACGAGGACCAGCAATCCTGGAGTTACCTTGGCATCGATGCTGGCATCGGCAGCACGCGCCCATACTCCCCCCGCAACTACATACAAACCATTGTCCTTGGGCGCGGCCTGATTCTTGACCAGCACTCGAGCCCCGACCGTCAGCGCCACACCATCAATGGTCTGCACGCCACTCAAGGTGATCGGCCCGGTAGTCGCTACCAGCACCGAATGCTTGAAATCCTGCCGGGCCAGTTCCTCGGTGACCCACTCACGGGTCGCCAGCACCACGGCCGGGTCGATCTTCAACTGCACATTGCTCGCGCTGCTGACGATCAGGTTCATCCGCACCACCTGAGTACGGCCCGAGCCCTGGCTGAGCAGCGGCTTGTAGGTCGGTGCACAATTGGCCACGGCCACCAAGTCGCCGTCGGCGTCATACAGCGCGATCTCACGGATCCAGCGTCCGCCTACGTCGGCAGGGATCACCTGCTCGGCGACGATCACCGCGCTGTTCTTGTCGTCCACCTTGAGCTGGTTCAACGGCGCGCGGCGCCATTCGTTGATCAGGCTGGTCTGGGTGGCGTTGGGGGTCGGGTCGGTGCCGTTGGCGTCGCCAACGCCCATCTGGGTGATTTTCCACGGAATGCCCAAGGCATCCGCATTGGCCTGCTTCGCCGCGCCCACATTGGTGAGGATGGCGTAGAACTGAGAAGTCTGGTCAACCATGTGCAATGTCCAAGGTATCAATTGTGTGTTCTCGGCCGCCGCGCCCGATGACGCCATCGACGTCGATGTCACGCGGTGCCGGTGGGTAGATGTCGAGCTCGTCGCCATCCTGGAGCGCGCAGCCGAGGTGGAAGGCGCCGTTGCTTTCCAGGCTGATCACCATGCCGGTCATATGCCGACTGACGGGACGGGCGTCGTCGATCAGCGCCGACAGTTCGTTGTAGGTCTGCTCGCTGATGCCCGAGTTCTCGACGCCGATCTTCAGCGCAAAGGTCCCCGGCACCCCGGCAGGCTGGGCCTGCCACCACTCCTGCACCTCGATGAGGTAACCGAACGGCTCGACCACCCGCCTGAGGGCGCCGAGGGTGCCCTTGTGGGCATGAACGAAGAATGTCGAGCGGATCACCGAACGCTTGACGGTGTCGCTCCAGCTGTCGTCCCAGCGATCCACCGACCAGGCCCAGGCCAGCTGGTAGAGCAGGTGCGCGGGGCAGGTGTCGGGGTTGTAGAGCTGACGCAGGGTGACCTTGAGGTCTTCGTCGCCAGCCGTTTCGATGGCCCGCTCCAGCGGGGTGCGGTTGAGCGGCAGAAGGCTGTGCATGTCAGCCTCCGCGCTTGAGGTCGAAGCCTGTGCACCAGGCAGCCTGGGCCTTGCTCGGGCGGATGTCGGTCCAGTCGATCAACTCGACCCGGCTGACGCCGTCGATGTGCAACTGGGCGTCGATGCCAGAGCGGGCGACCTCGACACCCAGGCGGCGCCGCGGGTTGATCCAGGCCTGCAGACGACGCCGGCACTCGCTGAGGATGGCCTCGTACTCGGGGCCGTTGTCGGCCATGTGCAGCACGGCGTCGATCCGGTATGGCAGCACCTGGGCGCTGCGCACGTTGACCCGGTCGGCAACGGGGCGGATGTCCTCGTCGTTGAGGTAGGCGTTGACTTCGTCGAGCAGCGCCTGGGGCGCGACACCGTCGTCATCGATGCTCAGTACCGTGACATCGACCACCGCCGGCGACGGGCTTTCGGCGGTCGCGTCGGCGACCCGTCCCGAGGCGTTGCGGGCGTGGAGGATGTAACTGTTGCGCGGGCCGGCGGTGGTCAGGCCTTCATAGACCAGTTGCACACGTTCGCGCAGGGCGTCGTCGGACTCGAGAATCGTCTCGGTGGGTGGAACGGTGGCGGGGTCGGCAGCCTGGATCACCAGGCGCTGCAACGAAACGTTGGCCGCCAGTTGGTCAAGATCGCGGCCCTGGGCATAGGCGAGCAGCAAAGCCTTCGCAGCATCATTGATGCGTGCCCGGTTGAGCAGTTTTCGGTAGGCGCCGACTTCGAGCAGCTTGGTGACCGGATCGCTTTCCAGCTGTGCCGTCCAGCCATCGCCCATATGTGCCCGAAAGGTTTCAAGGTCGGCCTCGTACAGCGCCTCGAAATCAAGGTCTTCGAGCAGTTGCGGGGCGGGCAGTTTTGACAGGTCTACCTGGCTCATACGCTCACCTCCACCAGGGCGTCGTCGCCCAGGTAACGACCGCTCAGGGCCAGGCTGACCTGGCCGTCGAGCACGGCCACGACCTTCACTCGCTCCAGTTGCAAGCGCGGCTCCCAGCGCCCAAGGGCGCGGGCGACCTCGGCCTGAACTGCGCTCTTCCAGCCTTCGTTGACCGGCAGGTCGACATAGCGGCGCAACCGGCTGCCGTAGTCCGGGCGCATTCGGCGACTGCCCAGAGGGGTGGTGAGAATGTCCTCGACGGACTGGCGCAGGTGAGCGATCCCGGCCAGTGGCAAGCCGGTGCGACGGTCCAGGCCGATCATGGCGCGCCTCCCGGAAAAGCCCGGGCGCGTTGATGGGTATCCATTGCGTTCTCCTGGCATGAAAAAGCCCGCGATGGCGGGCTGGGTTCAGTGTTTGTGGTTGGGCGTGTTGCCGGCGGTATCGATGATCCGCCCGCCGCCGTTGATGTCACCGCTGACAGTCAGCGGGCCGTTGACCGTGACCTTGCCGGTCAGGGTGATGCTCGAGGCCTCGAGGGTGATCGCGCCGTCACTGACCACCAGAGTGCTGGCACCGACCTTGATGCGTGCGTTGCCGCTGGGCAGTTCGATGTCATAACGCCGGGCCTGCCAGTCGTAGGTCAGCGAACCGCCGTCATCGAAGCGCCAGACCTCGGCGTGCTCGCGATTGTCTGGCGGGAAGCCGGCATCGCCATACAGCCCGGCAAAAAAAGTACCTTGCGCCGGTTCACCGCTGGGGCTGAGCAACACGCCCTGCTCACCCAGGCTCGGCGCCCGCCAGTGCCGAGCCTTGCCCGCCGCCTGGGCATGCCAACGCACCCAGGCGCTGGTCCAGCCTCCACCATCGGACACCCGGACCCGGGCAGCGGCCAAATCCACCGCCACCACGCGGCAGGGAATCACCAGGGTGGCGAGCATGCGGTCATGCGTGGCGCTGACGTAGCTCATGCCAGGTCCTCCGGGGCGATGTACTGGCTTTCATTGCCGGGCCCCGTGTCTGGACTGAAGCCCAGCCGGAGGCTGCCCGGCGGTTGGTCGGGCCAGTGCCATTGCAGTTCGCCCAGCAGCACCGGCTGATCCCAGCGCACGCGCCAGCCAGCACCGGCGAAGAACGCCCGTACATTGCGGCTCGGCTCGACGAAGTCGAGCCCCCATAGCTGCTGGCGCAACAGGTCCATCAGTTGCGCGGCCAGCACGCTGCCCTGCAGGCGTGCCTCGGGGTTGGCGGCATCGGGGGTGATGTCCGCCTCGAAGGTGGTGACCAGCACCGAGCGTCCATCCCTGGGCGCAGCATCGGCAGTCATGCGCACGATGCCATGGCGCAACGCAGGCAATGCCGGGGCATGTCCTACTTCCGTATAGGCATCGACCGATGCCAGCTCCGGAATCGCCTCTCGAATCGTTGCGGTCAAGGCCGCATGCAAGGTGGCCAGTTCGCTCATGTGCCGCACTCCTATCGTTCGTCCTTCAAACCAAGGCGCCTGGCTGCCCAGCGTTCGTAGAGGCCGATGGCCACATCGGCCCCCGCCATCGCGGTCAGGCACCCGAAGGCGCTGGCGCTCCAGATCGACATGCCACTGGCATACAGCAGCATCACCGTCGACACCCCGCAGACCATGCAAGCCCCCGAGCGCAGCGCCAGCCGCCGCAGCAGCGACCAGCCTCGGGCACCGGCCTTGTCGGCCCGCCACATCTCGCCGGAAAGCCCTCCCAGCAATGCCAGGACGATCACCAGCCAGAGCGGCATCTCCAGCAACGCCTGTTGCTCGTTCGTCACTGTCCTGTCTCCTGTGTCATGGCCACCGGCGAGTGCCGGTGGATCCCTTGCCGTATAACGCGGCATTCCAAAAGGCCCGTCCGTGCAGGCCCTTCAGTAATGCGTTGTCGAACCGCCGGTCACATCTGGTGACACCGACCGGTTCCGCTTCAAATTGGTGACTCCGACCGCGGCCACCTGCCCGCCGGATAACTGATCGTGGTGCTTTACGCTGCACACCCGGGCCAGTTGCCAACCCTCTGAACAGTCAAGGCCTGTTCATCGCTGCCTGTGTAACAACCGGTTGCTGTCCGGCTTGAGATACAGGCTATGCACTGATGCATATGCAGTCAATGCATTTTTGAAAATATTTATGCATGAGGAGTTGCTTAAATGCATGAAGGCCTTGTCGGGTATGGCTTGTAGGGCTTTTCAGAGAGCCTAAAAATTTTGTAGGCCGGGTAGGGTTTGTGGCGACGGGGATGAAAGGCAGGAGGCGGGGATATTTCGTATGCATGAAAAAACCCGCCGAAGCGGGTTTTTATACAGCGGATTTGCGGGTCAGCGTGCGTACATGCCCCACCAGAAGACATGCCCGAGCAGGCTGATCTGCTCTTCCTGCATCTGCTGGAAACTGTAGTCTTCGTCGGGGTGTTCATCGCGGTTGAAGCTGCGCAGGCGTATGCCGGTGGGCAGGCGATAGACCTGCTTCACCCGCAGCTGGCCATTGTGGTTGATAGCGTAGAGATCGCCATCGATGATGTCGCCAATGGCACATTTGCCGGTGTTGACGCCGACCGTCGCACCATCGCGCAGCACCGGCAGCATGCTGTTGCCGCGCACCGTGACGCACTTGGCCTGGTCGAACTGCACACCATTGTGGCGCAGGCTGCGCTTGCCGAAACGCAGGCGCGCGCGCTCGCTTTCCTCGATGACGAATCTTCCTGATCCTGCTGCCAATTCGACCTCTCGAAGAAATGGAACGGACACCTCGTCATCCTCGACGGGGGTTTCATCGTCCCACAGGCTGATGTCGCTCAGGTCCACATGACCATGCATGGGCTGCGCCTCGCGGGACTCACCCAGCTCTATGCGGCCACGCAACTGATCGGTGCTCACGCCGAAGTAATCGGCGATCCTGGAGACATGCTTGTCTGACGGATCGACAATTTTCTCGCTGAGAATCCGAGACAGGGTGGATTGCGGTACGCCCGTGCGCCGGTGCAGCTCCGTCGGGGACAGGCCGTGGCGATCGAGCAGTTCTCTGAGTACAGTGGCTACGTTGCGCTTTTGCATAAAATGCATATTGCTGCAGATCGATGGGAAATGCAAATGCATACCGCGCGCCCTGAACACGCGATCATTCTGGGATCCCCGTCACCGCATGCACCGCCCGCATCGCGCAAGGCGGACGCGCGCCCTGGGGTTCGATCTGCTCGCACTTGCGCAGCAACGGCAATGCGTCGCTGAACTTGATTGCAGCGACAGTCTCGGCATGCTGCTGAGACAGGAAACAATGCTCGAAGCGATAGGCCGCATACACATCGGCCTGCACCGGCTCATTGTCATAGACTTCGCTCACGATCTCGCGCAGCAACTGGCGGGTCGGCTCGTCCAGCTTGGCCGGTATCCCCTGCAGCAACTGCTCCCGCGGTGTCCCGTCAGCCCGTGCCTGGACGACATGCCGCGAAGCCTCTATCGACGCCTGCATACCCTGCGGGAAAGGGCACTGTGCAGCCGCCATGACCGGCAACGGCAGGCTCAAGCCTGCGACCATCAGATAAAACGCCACCCTTGGCATGGAATTCCTCGCGCTGTATTCGGGCCTGTCCGGAAAATCGATAAATCATAGCGGTGCCCTGCCCTTTGTGTCCTGCAGCAGGCGAAAAAAGCCTGTACTATTGCGGGTTTCGAAATTGCCACCAGACCACCTGTTTCAAGGCCCTGAATGTCTGATCTCTCCGCACACACCCCGATGATGCAACAGTACTGGAAGCTGAAGAACCAGCATCCAGACCAGCTGATGTTCTACCGCATGGGCGACTTCTACGAAATCTTCTACGAAGATGCGAAGAAAGCCGCGAAACTGCTGGACATCACCCTGACCGCACGCGGTCAGTCGGCGGGCCAGTCGATCCCCATGTGCGGGATTCCGTTCCACTCGCTGGAAGGCTACCTGGCCAAGCTGGTCAAGCTCGGCGAATCGGTGGTGATCTGCGAGCAGATCGGCGACCCGGCCACCAGCAAGGGCCCGGTTGAGCGCCAGGTGGTGCGTATCATCACGCCGGGTACGGTCAGCGACGAGGCGCTGCTCGACGAGCGCCGCGACAACCTGATCGCCGCCCTGCTGGGTGACGAACGCCTGTTTGGCCTCGCGGTACTGGACATCACCAGCGGCAGCTTCACCGTGCAGGAGATCAAGGGCTGGGAAAACCTGCTCGCCGAACTCGAGCGTATCAACCCGGTGGAGCTGCTGATTCCCGACGACTGGCCCCAGGGCCTTCCGGCAGAGAAACGCCCGGGAGCGCGGCGTCGGGCTCCGTGGGACTTCGATCGTGACTCGGCGCGCAAGAGTCTGTGCCAGCAGTTCGCAACCCAGGACCTCAAGGGCTTCGGCTGCGACAAGCTGACCCTGGCCATCGGCGCCGCCGGCTGCCTGCTGACCTACGCCAAGGAAACCCAGCGCACCAGCCTGCCGCACCTGCGCAGCCTGCGCCATGAGCGCATGGATGACACGGTGATTCTCGACGGCGCCAGCCGCCGCAACCTCGAGCTGGACATCAACCTGGCAGGTGGCCGCGACAACACGCTGCAGTCGGTCATCGACCGCTGCCAGACGGCCATGGCCAGCCGCCTGCTGAGCCGCTGGCTGAACCGCCCGCTGCGCGACCTGAAAGTCCTGCAGGCACGCCAGGATTCGATCCGCTGCTTCCTCGACGGCTACCGTTTCGAGAAGCTGCAGCCGCAACTCAAGGAAATCGGTGATATCGAGCGGATTCTCGCCCGTATCGGCCTGCGCAACGCCCGCCCACGTGATCTGGCACGCCTGCGCGATGCCCTTGGCGCCCTGCCCGAACTGCAGAACGCCATGGCCGAGCTCGAAGCCCCCCACCTGGCCCGCCTGGCGGCGATCACTGGCACCTACCCGGAGCTGGCCAGCCTGCTGGAGCGGGCAATCATCGACAACCCGCCTGCGGTGATCCGCGACGGCGGCGTGCTCAAGACCGGCTACGACAGCGAACTCGACGAACTGCTGGCCATGAGCGAGAACGCCGGTCAGTTCCTGATCGACCTCGAAGCCCGTGAGAAAGCCCGCACCGGGCTTGCCAATCTCAAGGTCGGCTACAACCGTGTGCATGGCTATTTCATCGAGCTGCCCACCAAACAAGCCGAACAAGCGCCGGGCGACTATATCCGCCGCCAGACGCTCAAGGGCGCCGAGCGCTTCATCACGCCTGAACTCAAGGCGTTCGAAGACAAGGCGTTGTCGGCCAAGAGCCGCGCCCTGGCCCGCGAGAAGATGCTCTACGATGCACTGCTCGAGACCTTGATCAGCCACCTCGCGCCGTTGCAGGACAGCGCTGCGGCGCTGGCCGAGCTGGACGTGCTGAGCAACCTCGCCGAGCGCGCACTGACCCTGGACCTGAACTGCCCGAGCTTCGTCGACGAGCCGTGCCTGCGCATCGAGCAGGGGCGTCATCCAGTGGTCGAGCAGGTACTGACCACGCCGTTCGTGGCCAACGACCTGGGCCTGGACAACAACACCCGCATGCTGATCATCACCGGCCCGAACATGGGCGGTAAATCCACCTACATGCGCCAGACTGCATTGATCGTGCTGATGGCGCATATCGGCAGCTTCGTGCCGGCAGCGCGCTGCGAGCTGTCGCTGGTGGACCGCATCTTCACCCGCATCGGTTCCAGCGACGACCTGGCCGGCGGCCGCTCGACCTTCATGGTAGAGATGAGCGAGACCGCCAACATCCTGCACAATGCCACCGACCGCAGCCTGGTACTGATGGACGAGGTCGGCCGCGGCACCAGTACCTTCGACGGCCTGTCGCTGGCCTGGGCCGCCGCCGAACGTCTGGCGCAGTTGCGCGCCTACACCCTGTTCGCCACCCACTACTTCGAACTGACCGTACTGCCGGACAGCGAGCCGCTGGTGGCCAACGTGCACCTGAACGCCACCGAGCACAACGAGCGTATCGTGTTCCTGCACCATGTGCTGCCAGGCCCCGCCAGCCAGAGCTATGGCCTGGCAGTGGCGCAACTGGCGGGCGTGCCGTCGCAAGTCATCCTGCGCGCTCGCGAACACCTGGGCCGCCTGGAAACCGCCAGCCTGCCCCACGAGGCGCCGGTGACCAAAGCCAAGGGCGAACCGCACGTGCCGCACCAGAGCGACCTGTTCGCCAGCCTGCCCCACCCGGTCATCGAGAAGCTGGGCAAGCTGGCACTGGACGACATGACGCCTCGCCAAGCTATCGAAATGCTATATCAACTGAAAAACCTGTTATAACGGCCAGCCGCGCAAGCTGGTAGAATCCGCCGCGGTTTGCCGGAGCTGCAGGTTATTAGCCTGGCCTGCAGCCAACGTGAACCGCGCTGCCCTGGAAGGAAGGGCACGCTGCCGTCGCCTGAGGAGAAAATTAGAAATGACCTTCGTCGTCACCGACAACTGCATCAAATGCAAGTACACCGACTGCGTGGAAGTCTGTCCGGTGGACTGCTTCTACGAAGGCCCGAATTTCCTGGTCATTCACCCGGACGAGTGCATCGACTGTGCGCTGTGCGAGCCCGAGTGCCCGGCTCAGGCCATTTTCTCGGAGGACGAAGTGCCTGCGGGGATGGAGAACTTCCTCGAGCTCAACGCCGAGCTGGCTGAGATATGGCCGAACATCACCGAGCGTAAGGATCCCCTGCCGGACGCTGAAGAATGGGATGGCAAGCCAGGCAAGATCGCTGATCTGGAGCGCTGATCGCTGCAGTGACAAAAAAAGGCCCGCAAGGGCCTTTTTTGTGCCTGGCATTCGAGCTCATGCAAGCCCGAGCGAGGAGAAATCGCAGGCAAAAAAAGGGGCGGTTTGACCCGCCCACATTTTTTCCGTAGTCCCTGCTTGTCCCATTCATCATCCTGATGAATCGCATCCTGCGATGTCCTTGGCGATCATCCTTGAAAGCCTGTGCCAGTCCGTCGGCACACTTCAGATACTAGCGATTTCCCCAGCGCGAGCAACCCGCGCACCTCACAAGATGCTACAGCTGACACATTTGCAAATATCAAAAAAATCCATGATTTTCAGAGAGTTAAGAAAATATCGTTGCTGAAAAAGGCAATTGTTTACTCTTGGTGGTAGCGAAGGCTTACACCACAAGTAAGCGATCTCTTACACGCCAAGCAACAGCGCTAGCAGGTTGAACAATTTCCCAGGCAAAAAAATGCCCCGAGGTCATCGGGGCATTCTGTTTGCGCGCAGCAGCTTATTGGAACAGCGACTCGCTGGACAGGCCGTTCTTTTCCAGGATCTCACGCAGACGCTTGAGCCCCTCCACCTGGATCTGCCGTACACGCTCACGGGTGAGGCCAATCTCAAGGCCAACATCCTCGAGCGTACTGCTCTCATGTCCACGCAGGCCGAAGCGGCGAATCACCACCTCCCGCTGCTTGTCGGTCAGCTCGCCCAACCATTGGTCGATGCTCTGCGACAGGTCGTCATCCTGCAGCAATTCACACGGATCGGTGGGGCGGTCATCCGTAAGGGTGTCGAGCAGCGTCTTGTCCGAATCCGGGCCCAAGGACACGTCGACCGAGGAGACACGCTCGTTGAGCCCAAGCATGCGCTTGACCTCAGCCACTGGTTTCTCCAGCAGCCCGGCAATTTCTTCGGGGGACGGCTCATGGTCGAGCTTCTGGGTGAGCTCGCGCGCAGCGCGCAGGTAGACGTTGAGCTCCTTGACCACGTGGATCGGCAGGCGAATGGTGCGGGTCTGGTTCATGATCGCCCGTTCGATGGTCTGGCGGATCCACCAGGTCGCGTAGGTCGAGAAACGGAAGCCCCGCTCCGGATCGAACTTCTCCACGGCGCGGATCAACCCCAGGTTGCCCTCCTCGATCAAGTCGAGCAGCGACAGGCCACGATTGACGTAGCGGCGGGCAATCTTAACGACCAAACGCAGGTTGCTTTCGATCATGCGTTTGCGGCCGGCCGGGTCGCCCTTCTGCGACAGGCGCGCGAAGTGCACTTCCTCTTCCGGGGAGAGCAATGGCGAGAAACCGATTTCGTTGAGGTACAGCTGCGTGGCGTCGAGCGCACGGCTGTAATCGATGTACTTGTGCTGCTTGAGCGATGAGCCCGTTTTGGCCCTGGTCCGAACCGAAGGTACAGCAGGTTCGTCTGACACCACATCCGTTTCCAAAACGATACCTGTCTCCATCAGGAGGAGGTCATCGTCGATGTCAAACTCCGGCACTTCTTTGCTGAGAGCCATTGTTATAGTCCTTTGCTGAGTTCGAACCTCAGACTCTAGCGTCGCCTGATTCCCTGGCAGCGCTAAAGCCTGTCCCCTTTACGTCTTCAGGAACAGGCTGGTGCAACAATCAACGGCGTGGCAGGAACTGGAGTGGATCGACGGGTTTGCCCTGGCGGCGAATCTCGAAATGCAGCTTCACCCGATCAGTGCCCGTAGACCCCATTTCTGCGATCGTCTGCCCTGCCTTGACCTGCTGCCCCTCCCGAACCATGAGCCTGCGGTTGTGGCCGTAGGCACTGACGTAGGTATCATTGTGCTTGATGATGATGAGTTCGCCGTAGCCCCGCAAGCCACTCCCGGCGTAAACCACCGCACCATCAGATGCAGCAAAAACAGGCTGTCCCAAATCTCCGGCGATATCAATGCCTTTATTCAAACTACCGTTTGAAGCGAATTTTCCAATCAGCACGCCGTTCGCCGGCCAAGTCCAGCCCCCCACCGCACGCTCTGCGGCCGGCACCTGGGTGACGGTCGGAGCGGTCGTGGCAGGGGAAGCGGTTGCCGGCTTGTCGCTATTTGTTACTGGCGGGGTCTGCGTACCAACCGGACGGCGAATGACCGTGGTCCTGCTCGACGACGAGGGACCGGACGATACGACGGTGGTGGAGCCTACAGCGCCGCTGCTGAAACGAATCGGCTGGCCAGGACGGATGGTGTAGGGCGCCGAGATGCCATTGCGCGCGGCCAGCTCCTTGTAGTCCCAGCCGTAGCGGAAGGCGATGGAGAACAGGGTATCGCCAGGTTTGACCACATACTGCCCCGAGGTCACGGTCGGACGCTTGGGTGCCGCGTTGTTGCGATCGACCACCCGAGCGCCACTGGAGCCGGTGCTGGAGCATCCCGCCAGCAAGGTTCCCATGGCCAGCGCAATCACCAGAAGCTTGAAAACCGACCGATCCTTGCGCTGCCGAATGATTGTGTGACCCACCCGCGCTCCCCTCATGGTGCCGAAAACTGGATATGACGATATGCAATATTGTTTCAATTATAACCGAGCCCGACCCGCTTGGGTGGCCCGTACGGGCGCTGTCATTCTGGCGGGGTTTGCCTCACCCCGCCAGATAGACAAGCCCGCGGCGCAAGAATTCGTTACAACCGCAGATATTCCGTCGGCCGTCAGGCCAGTGGTCCGTTGAGCAGCGGCACGAAGCGTACGGCGCCCAGTACCCGGCGCGAGAAGCCCTGTTCCTCACGAACGATCAGCAACAGTTGCTGTGCTTCGCCCGCCGCCCCTACCGGAATCACCATGCGTCCGCCGGGTGCCAACTGATCGAGCAAGGCCTGGGGGACTTCCGGCGCCACCGCGGTGACGATGATGGCGTTGTAAGGCGCCAGCGCCGGCCAGCCTTCGCAACCGTCGCCCCAACGAAACACCACGTTACGCAGGTTGAGCTCGACCAGACGCTCCTTGGCACGATCCTGCAGCACCTTGATCCGCTCGACCGAAAACACACGCTCGACCAGCTGCGCCAGGATGGCCGTCTGGTAACCAGAACCGGTGCCGATCTCCAGCACCTTGTCCAGCGGGCCGGCCTCCAGCAGCAGTTCGCTCATGTGCGCAACCATGAATGGCTGGGAAATCGTCTGGTTATGGCCGATCGGCAGCGCAGTATCTTCATATGCCCGATGGGCCAAGGCTTCATCGACGAACAGGTGGCGAGGGGTGCGGCGAATGGTCTCGAGCACCTTGGTGTTCGACACGCCCTCTTCATACAAGCGTTGGATCAGGCGCTCCCGGGTACGCTGGGAGGTCATGCCAATGCCGCCACGGCGCTGCAGATCATCCTGTTCGCGCATCAAAGCAGCCCCTCCAGCCAGCCGTCGAGGCGCTCGAAGGCATCGTTGAAGGTGCGATCCAGTTGCAGCGGCGTGATCGATACGTAGCCTTGCATCACTGCATGGAAGTCAGTGCCCGGGCCGCCGTCCTCGGCGTCACCGGCCACGGCGATCCAGTACCCTTCCTTGCCACGCGGATTGACGACCTTGGTCGGTGCGGCCGCACGTGCCCGATGCCCCAGACGGGTGAGGCGTATCCCGCGGATATGCTCCAGCGGCAGGTTGGGGATGTTGACGTTGAGCACGGTACGCGCCGGCAGTTCCAGGCGCGACTGCGCCTCGACCAGGCGCCGGGCGATATGGGCGGCGGTGGGCAGGTTGTCCGGCAGGCGCGACAGCAACGAGAACGCCAGCGAAGTGCCGCCGAGAAAGCGGCCCTCCAATGCAGCGGCGACCGTGCCGGAGTACAGCACGTCGTCGCCCAAGTTGGCGCCCAGGTTGATACCGGAGACGACCATGTCTGGCGTTTCCGGCAACAGGCCATTGAGCCCCAGGTGCACGCAATCTGTAGGCGTGCCGTTGAGGCTGATGAAACCGTTGGCCAACACCTGTGGGTGCAGTGGCCGGTCGAGCGTCAGCGAACTGCTGGCGCCGCTTTTGTCTTGATCCGGGGCGATCACCACGCACTCGGCGTAGTCCTGCAGCGCACCGTGAAGCGCAGCGAGGCCGGGGGCGGTAACACCGTCGTCGTTGGAAATCAGAATACGCATGGGCTTTCCGTCTGCCCTGCCGGCACCAGATCCACAAGTTCGCGCACCACCACGGTGGCGAAGCATCCGGCCGGAAGGACGAATTCCAGTTGCAGGATATCAGGCTCGGGATAATGCCACGTCAGCCGCCCAATAGGGAGCCGCAGGATGCGCCGTTCGTGATCCAGTCCCGCCCTGCCCAGCCATTTGCAGAGTGCCGGATGGCGCTCACCGACTGCCGTTTCCAGCGCCGCGGTCCCGCCCGCGCTTGACGGAAGACCCGCGCCCCACAGGGGTCCGGTGGGATGAAGGTCGAGAATTGCCAGCCGAGGATCGGAGCATTCCTGCTCGCCAGCCGGAAAAAAGCTACGGCTATCCGTGAAGGCCAGAAGATCGCCAACCTGCGCCTGGCTCCAGCTTCCGTCCGCCACTCGCGCCGCCAGAACCTGATTGAACAGGTAGCTGCGTCCCGCAGACAGCAGCCGCGAACGCACATTGCGCTGCTCCGGCAGCGCCTCTCGAGACGCCCAGTCGAGTGCATCGTGGACATTTCCGCCGGCATGACCGAAGCGCTGGGTACCGAAATAGTTCGGTACGCCTTGCACCTTGAGCTGTTCCAGACGTGCATCCAGCGCCTGGTGATCGGCGCTCAGTGCCGTCAGTCGCAGGGTGAAACCATTGGCCGAGTGCGCGCCGCGCTGGAGTTTGCGCTGGTGACGCACCTGTTTGAGCACGCGCAGGCTGTCGTCTTCGGCACGGGACAGGTCAGGATCGGCCTTGCCCGGCAGATGCAGACTGAACCACTGCCGGGTCAACGCCTGACGGTCCTTCAGGCCGGCATAACTGATGGCACGAACCGGCACACCGGCCGCGCGCGCCAGGCGTCGGGCCGCTTCCTCGGTGTTCAGGTCGCGCTTCTCGACCCACAGCCACAGGTGCTCGCCTTGACCGGACAGTGGGATGTCGAGCACTTCATCGACCTGAAAATCATCGGCGACCGCCTTGAGCACGGCGCGGCCAAGGGCCTCGCCGCTGGCGCGCGGGCCCAGCAGTTCCAGTTCGGTCATGCTGGCAGCAACAGGGCGACCGCATGCACGGCGATGCCCTCCTCACGGCCAGTGAAGCCGAGCTTTTCCTCGGTGGTCGCCTTGACGTTGACCTGGTCGAGCTCGACCTGCAGGTCCTCGGCGATGAAGCGGCGCATGGTGTCGATGTGCGGCGCCATCTTCGGCGCCTGGGCGACGATGGTGGCGTCGACGTTGCCCACCTTCCAGCCCTTAGCCTGCACGACGGCCACCACATGACGCAGCAGCACGCGGCTGTCAGCACCCTTGAACTGTGGGTCGGTGTCAGGAAAATGCTT
The DNA here is from genome assembly GCF_001320965.1 of Pseudomonas sp. NBRC 111143. Taxonomy (NCBI): domain Bacteria; kingdom Pseudomonadati; phylum Pseudomonadota; class Gammaproteobacteria; order Pseudomonadales; family Pseudomonadaceae; genus Pseudomonas; species Pseudomonas sp. NBRC 111143. The sequence goes on from NZ_BCBT01000002.1 coordinate 180,808, forward strand.
GCCGATGTCACCCAGCGCTGCAGCGCCAAGCAAGGCATCGCTCAGGGCGTGCAGCAGCACATCACCATCGGAATGGGCCAGCAGGCCGTATTTGTGGGGAATACGCACCCCGCCCAAGGTAATGAAATCACCGTCAGCAAAACGGTGCACATCGTAGCCGTGGCCAATACGCATAGAAAAACGCCCTGATTGAGTCAGGGCGTGATTCTACCTGCTTTGGCCGCTATTGGGGCCGCTGCTGCATCACTACACCCGCCCCAGTGCGACGGCGTGATGACGCAGGTGCTCATCGATGAAGCTGGCGATGAAGTAGTAGCTATGGTCATACCCGGGCTGCAGCCTCAGGGTCAGTTCATGCCCTCCTTTGCGCGCCGCCTGCTCCAACGCTGCTGGCTTGAGCTGCTTGTCGAGGAAATCATCGCGATCGCCCTGGTCGACCAACAGCGGTGAGCACTGGCCAGCCGGGGTTTCGGCCAGCAGCACGCTGGCATCCCATTCACGCCAGCGCGCGCGGTCATGACCCAGGTAGCGCGAGAAGGCTTTCTCGCCCCACGGGCAATCCATCGGGTTGCTGATCGGCGAGAACGCCGACACCGATCGGTAGCGCCCCGGGTTGCGCAGGGCACATACCAGCGCCCCATGCCCGCCCATCGAATGACCACTGATACTGCGCTGATCGGACGCAGGGAAATGCGCCTCGATCAACGCCGGCAGCTCCTGGACCACGTAATCGTGCATGCGGTAATGCTGGGCCCAGGGCTGCTGGGTGGCATTGAGGTAGAAGCCGGCGCCGAGCCCGAAATCCCAGGCCCCCTCCGGATCGCCGGGCACCTGCTCGCCACGCGGGCTGGTGTCGGGTGCAACGATGATCAGGCCTAGCTCGGCGGCCAGGCGCTGGGCGCCGGCCTTCTGCATGAAATTCTCGTCGGTGCAGGTAAGGCCACTGAGCCAGTACAGCACCGGCAGTTTCTCGCCCTGCTCGGCCTGCGGTGGCAGGTAGACGGCGAACACCATGTCGCAGCCCAGCACCTTGGAGTGATGCTTGTAGCGCTTGTGCCAGCCGCCGAAGCTCTTCTGGCAGGAGATGTTGTCCAGGCTCATGGCTGACCTCAGAAGTGGATCACGCTGCGGATGCTTTTGCCTTCATGCATCAGGTCGAAGGCCTTGTTGATGTCCTCCAGACCCATGGTGTGGGTGATGAAGGTGTCCAGCGGAATCTCGCCCTTCTCGGACATTTCCACGTAGCTTGGCAGCTCGCTGCGGCCACGCACGCCGCCGAATGCCGAACCACGCCATACCCGGCCGGTAACCAACTGGAATGGACGGGTGGCGATTTCCTGGCCGGCGCCGGCCACACCGATGATCACCGACTCGCCCCAGCCCTTGTGGCAGCACTCGAGCGCCGCACGCATCAGTTGGACATTGCCGATGCATTCGAAGGAAAAGTCCACACCGCCATCGGTGAGATCGACGATCACTTCCTGGATCGGACGATCGTAGTCCTTCGGATTGATGCAGTCGGTAGCGCCCAGCTGGCGGGCGATCTCGAACTTGGCCGGGTTGATGTCGATGGCGATGATGCGCGAGGCCTTGGCCTTCACCGCACCGATCACCGCCGACAGACCAATGCCGCCCAGGCCGAAAATGGCCACGGTGTCACCCGGCTTGACCTTGGCGGTGTTGAGTACCGCACCGATACCGGTGGTCACGCCACAACCGAGCAGGCAGACCTTCTCCAGCGGCGCTTCCTTCTGGATCTTGGCCACGGAGATCTCCGGCAGAACGGTGTACTCGGAGAAGGTCGAGGTGCCCATGTAGTGGAACAACTGCTGCCCTTTGTAGCTGAAGCGTGTGGTGCCATCAGGCATCAGGCCCTTGCCCTGGGTGGCGCGGATGGCCTGGCACAGGTTGGTCTTGCCCGACAGGCAGAATTTGCACTTGCCACATTCCGGGGTGTACAGCGGGATTACGTGGTCACCAACGGCCAGCGACGTGACACCCTCACCCACCGCTTCGACGATTGCCCCGCCCTCGTGGCCGAGGATCGACGGGAAGATACCTTCCGGGTCCGCGCCGGAGAGTGTGTAGGCATCGGTATGGCAGACACCGCTGGCGACCACGCGCAGCAGCACCTCGCCCGCCTTGGGCATGGCCACGTCCACTTCGACGATTTCCAGGGGTTTCTTGGCCTCGAAGGCAACAGCGGCGCGGGACTTGATCATGAAGGGCTCCAAGCTAGGTATCGGTTCAGGTCACCAGTGTAATTCATGCTTTTTTGATGAATAATCCGGGCAAATGCAAAACATTATTGCCACACAGGGATAATCAATGAGCAGTCGCTGGGAAGGAATCGACGAGTTCGTCGCGGTCGCCGAGTCGGGCCAGTTCACCGCGGCCGCCGAACGACTAGGGGTTTCCTCATCGCATATCAGCCGACAGATCGCTCGCCTGGAGGAACGCCTGCAAACCCGCCTGCTGTACCGCAGCACCCGGCGCGTGACCCTGAGTGAGGCCGGGCAGACCTTTCTGCAACACTGCCAGCGTTTGCAGGATGGCCGCGAAGAAGCGCTGCGCGCGATGGGGGACCTGGCCAGCGAACCCAAGGGCCTGCTGCGCATGACCTGCGCGGTGGCCTACGGCGAGCGTTTCATCGTGCCACTGGTGACTCGTTTCATGGCGCTGTATCCACAGTTGCGCGTCGAGGTGGAGCTGAGCAACCGTACGCTGGACCTGCTGCACGAGGGCATGGACCTGGCTATTCGCCTGGGACGCCTACAGGATTCACGCCTGGTGGCCACGCGCCTCGCACCGCGACGCATGTACCTGTGTGCATCGCCAGCGTATCTGGAGCGTTACGGCCGACCGCACAGCCTGTCGGAACTGGCGCGGCACAATTGCCTGGTAGGCAGTTCGGACCTGTGGGTGCTGCAGCAGGATGGCCGTGAAATCAGCCAACGGGTCCAAGGCAACTGGCGCTGCAACAGCGGCCAGGCGGTACTCGACGCGGCGCTGCAGGGAATGGGGTTGTGTCAGTTACCGGATTACTACGTGCTCGAGCATCTGCATGCCGGGGCACTGGTGTCGCTGCTGGAGGCGCACCAGCCGCCGAACACCGCGGTGTGGGCGCTGTATCCGCAACAGCGGCACCTGTCACCCAAGGTACGGCGGTTGGTCGACTATCTGAAGGACGGGTTGGCAGGATTGCCGGAGTATCAGCCAGGCTGAAGCGTTGCATCTCTTCTGACGGTCTCAGCGCCGCCCAGCCCAGCGCTGACGCAACCACTCCAAGTCTTCCGGCCGGGTCACCTTGATGTTGTCACTACGCCCTTCGATCAGCCGCGGCGCATGCCCGGCCCATTCGATGGCGGAGGATTCATCGGTCACCGCCACATCCGCCACCAGGCACTCGGCCAGTGCACGGTGCAGCATGCCAAGCCGGAACATCTGCGGCGTGTAGGCCTGCCATACGGTGGTGCGGTCCACCGTGGCGCTGACCCGGCCAGTCGCGTCGGCACGCTTGAGAGTATCGCGCGCAGGCACCGCCAGCAGCCCGCCCACCGGATCATCGGCCAGCTCCGACAGCAGCTTGTCCAGATCGCTGCGCGCCAGGTTCGGCCGCGCAGCATCGTGCACCAGTACCCAGTCGTCGTCGGCCGCCCCTTGGGCGTGCAACAGCAACAGGGCATTCAATACCGAATCGGCACGCTCACGCCCACCCGCTGCACACTGGATGCGAGGATCATTCGCACAGCGCAAACCAGGCCAGTAAGGATCTTCTTCGGCAACGCTGACCACCACCCCCTTGAGCGTGGGATGGTCGAGAAAACAGTCGAGGCTATGCTCGAGGATGGTCTGCCGGCCCAGTTGCAGATACTGCTTGGGGCGGTCGGCAGCCATGCGGGCACCAATGCCCGCGGCAGGAATCACGGCCCAGAAGGCCGGCAGTTCATGGATCATTTCTGTGGCAACTGGTAGAGGGTTTCGCCCTCCTTGACCATCCCCAGTTCATGACGAGCCCGTTCTTCCACGGTCTCCATACCTTTCTTCAACTCCAGCACTTCAGCGTCGAGCACGCGATTGCGTTCCAGCAGCCGTTCGTTTTCGGCATGCTGGTCGGCGATCTGCTGTTGCAGCTCGGCCACTTGCGCCAGGCTGCCATTACCGACCCAGAGGCGATATTGCAGGCCTCCGAGCAACAACAGCAGGACGAGGAACAACCAATAGGGACTGCGCATGAAGATATCCAGGGTAAAAGGCCGCCGCAGCGAGCTTCCGATAGCACGAAGCCTGGCCGAGGCCAGGCTTCGTCGACAGAAACCCGTTTGAAGGCGCTGAACGCTCAGTGAGAACGCTCAGACAGCCCCGGCTGCTGCCTTTTTACCATCTCTTGCTCAGCCGCGAAACTCGGCACGGCCACGGTAGACGGCCTTGGCGCCCAGTTGCTCTTCGATACGCAGCAATTGGTTGTACTTCGAGACGCGGTCGGAGCGGCACAGCGAACCGGTCTTGATCTGGCCTGCAGCAGTACCGACAGCCAGGTCGGCGATGGTCGAGTCTTCGGTTTCACCGGAACGGTGCGAGATTACCGCGGTGTAGCCAGCGGCCTTGGCCATCTGGATGGCTTCCAGGGTTTCGGTCAGCGAGCCGATCTGGTTGAACTTGATCAGGATCGAGTTACCGATGCCCTTCTCGATGCCTTCTTTCAGGATCTTGGTGTTGGTCACGAACAGGTCGTCGCCGACCAGTTGCACCTTGGCACCGATCTTGTCGGTCAGGATCTTCCAGCCAGCCCAGTCGGACTCGTCCAGGCCGTCTTCGATCGAGATGATCGGGAAGCGCTCGGTCAGGCCTTTCAGGTAGTCGGCGAAACCTTCGGCGTCGAACGACTTGCCTTCACCAGACAGGTTGTACTTGCCGTCTTCGTAGAACTCGGAAGCCGCGCAGTCCAGGGCCAGGGTGACGTCGGTGCCCAGCTTGTAGCCGGCCTTCTCGACTGCTTCGGCGATGGCCGCCAGGGCGTCTTCGTTGGAGGCCAGGTTCGGGGCGAAGCCGCCTTCGTCACCCACGGCAGTGTTCAGGCCACGGGCCTTGAGGACAGCCTTGAGGTGGTGGAAGATCTCGGTGCCCATGCGCAGGCCGTCGGAGAAGGTCTTGGCGCCGACCGGCTGAACCATGAACTCCTGGATGTCGACGTTGTTGTCGGCGTGCTCGCCGCCGTTGATGATGTTCATCATCGGCACCGGCATCGAGTACTGGCCAGGGGTACCGTTGAGGTTGGCGATGTGTGCGTACAGCGGCAGGTCCTGGTCCTGTGCAGCAGCCTTGGCAGCGGCCAGGGACACGGCGAGGATGGCGTTGGCGCCCAGCTTGGCCTTGTTCTCGGTACCGTCCAGTTCGATCATGGCGCGGTCGAGTGCTTTCTGGTCGGAAGGATCCTTGCCCAGCAGCAGGTCACGGATCGGACCATTGATGTTGCCGACAGCCTTCAGCACGCCCTTGCCCAGGTAACGGCTCTTGTCGCCATCACGCAGCTCCAGCGCTTCGCGCGAGCCAGTGGAAGCACCAGACGGCGCGCAAGCGCTGCCGATGATGCCGTTGTCGAGCAGCACATCGGCTTCCACGGTGGGGTTGCCACGCGAATCGAGAACTTCACGACCTTTGATGTCGACGATCTTTGCCATTGTTGTAAGCACTCCAGAATTGACGAAAACAACGCAGCTTTGGGAATTCTTGCCGTTCACCAGGCGACATGGCACGGGCAGGCCTGGCGAAGGGAGCCCCTGACCGGCAGGCCAGGGGGTGGAACGGGCGGTACTTTACCCGAGAAACGAGCTTTACGCGGTCTCTACCGTCGGAAAACTTTTCACCAGGTCGTCCAGTTGCTTGAGCTGCGCCAGGAATGGCTCCAGCTTGTCCAGGCGCAGGGCGCATGGGCCATCGCACTTGGCGTTGTCCGGATCCGGGTGAGCCTCGAGGAACAGGCCGGCCAGGCCCTGGCTCATGCCCGCCTTGGCCAGGTCGGTGACCTGGGCACGGCGACCGCCGGCGGAGTCGGCACGACCACCCGGCGTCTGCAGCGAGTGGGTGACATCGAAGAACACCGGGTACTCGAACTGCTTCATGATGCCGAAGCCAAGCATGTCGACCACCAGGTTGTTGTAGCCGAAGCTCGAACCGCGCTCGCAGAGGATGAGCTGGTCGTTACCGGCCTCGACGCACTTGGCCAGGATGTGCTTCATCTCGTGCGGGGCGAGGAACTGGGCCTTCTTGATGTTGATCACCGCGCCGGTCTTGGCCATGGCCACTACCAGGTCGGTCTGGCGCGAGAGAAACGCCGGCAGCTGGATGATGTCGCAGACCTTGGCCACCGGTTCGCACTGGTAGGGTTCGTGCACATCGGTGATCACCGGCACGTTGAAGGTGCGTTTGATCTCCTCGAAGATCTTCAGCCCCTCTTCCATGCCCGGACCACGGTACGAGGCCACCGACGAACGGTTAGCCTTGTCGAAGCTGGCCTTGAACACGTACGGGATGCCGAGCTTCTCGGTCACCCGCACGTACTCCTCGCAGACCTTCAGGGCCAGGTCACGGGACTCCAAGACGTTCATGCCGCCGAACAGGACGAACGGCTTGTCGTTGGCGATCTCGATGTTGCCGACGCGAATGATCTTCTGGGTCATGGATCAGGCCTTGTTCTTCTGTGCCAGAGCTGCCTTGACGAAGCCGCTGAACAGCGGGTGACCGTCACGAGGCGTGGAGGTGAACTCCGGGTGGAACTGGCAGGCGACGAACCATGGGTGATCCTTCGACTCGACCACTTCGACCAGCGCGCCATCTTCGGAACGACCCGAAACCACGAGGCCGGCGTCGATCAGTTGCGGCAGCAGGTTGTTGTTTACCTCGTAGCGGTGACGGTGACGCTCGGTGATCACGTCGCTGCCGTAGCAGTCGTGGACCTTGGAACCGGCGATCAGCTGGCAGTCCTGCGCGCCCAGGCGCATGGTGCCGCCCAGGTCGGACGCTTCGGTACGGGTTTCGACGGCGCCGGTGGCATCGGCCCACTCGGTGATCAGGCCGACGACCGGGTGCGCGCCGTTGCGATCGAACTCGGTGGAGTTGGCGTCTTTCCAGCCCACCACGTTACGGGCGAACTCGATGACCGCGACCTGCATGCCCAGGCAGATGCCCAGGTACGGAACCTTGTTCTCACGGGCGAACTGCACGGCCTTGATCTTGCCTTCCACGCCACGCAGACCGAAGCCGCCCGGCACCAGGATGGCGTCGGCGCCTTCGAGCAGGCCGGTGCCCTGGTTCTCGATGTCTTCGGAATCGATGTAGCGCAGGTTGACCTTGGTGCGGTTGGTGATGCCGGCGTGGCTCATCGCTTCGATCAGCGACTTGTACGCATCCAGCAGCTCCATGTACTTGCCGACCATGGCGATGGTGACTTCATGCTCGGGATTGAGCTTGGCGTCGACGACCTTGTCCCACTCGGACAGGTCGGCGCCATTGCACTGCAGGCCGAAACGCTCGACGACGAAGTCGTCCAGGCCCTGTGCGTGCAGCACGCCCGGAATCTTGTAGATGGTGTCGACGTCTTCCAGCGAAATCACCGCACGCTCTTCGACGTTGGTGAACAGGGCGATCTTGCGGCGCGAAGAGGCATCGACCGGGTGGTCGGAGCGGCAGATCAGCACGTCAGGCTGCAGGCCGATGGAGCGCAGCTCCTTGACCGAGTGCTGAGTAGGCTTGGTCTTGGTTTCGCCGGCGGTGGCGATGTACGGCACCAGCGTCAGGTGCATCAGCATGGCGCGCTTGGAGCCCACTTCGACACGCAACTGACGGATGGCTTCGAGGAATGGCTGCGACTCGATGTCGCCCACGGTGCCGCCGATCTCGACCAGGGCCACATCGGCATCGCCGGCGCCCTTGATGATGCGACGCTTGATTTCGTCGGTGATGTGCGGGATGACCTGGATGGTCGCGCCCAGGTAGTCACCACGGCGTTCCTTGCGCAGCACGTGCTCGTAGATACGGCCGGTGGTGAAGTTGTTGTTCTGGGTCATCGTGGTGCGGATGAACCGCTCGTAGTGGCCCAGGTCGAGGTCGGTCTCGGCACCGTCGTGGGTGACGAACACTTCACCGTGCTGGAACGGGCTCATGGTACCCGGATCGACGTTGATGTACGGGTCCAGCTTGAGCATGGTGACCTTGAGCCCCCGCGCTTCCAGGATGGCCGCCAGGGAAGCCGAGGCAATGCCTTTCCCCAATGAAGAAACAACACCGCCCGTGACGAATATGTAGCGCGTCATGAAAAACCCTAGAAGTCTGCGTTAAGGCGGCCAGCGCCGCCGGAGAAAGCGAAGGAAGGCCGAAGCCCCCGATCACCTGCGTCAATCACAGTGCATCTCGAACAACTGCCGCGTCTGTACAGACCGGGGGTATCCCCAGTGTGGAGCTCGCTCGTCATTTTAAGAATCAGCCCAGCAAAAAACTGCTTGGTAATCGGCAACTCCTGTGTTTTCGCGGAACCCACAGAAGCTGTATCAAGAAGGGAGGGTAGTCTACCGGAATGTACCCTTCAGCTCAAACCTTGCACGTTCGTCGGCGGCTGCCACTGCAGTTGCCAGTCGGTCTGCCCCTGCTCCGGCAGGTTGGCCACCGCCAGCAGGCGCTCGCCCTGCCAAAGCAGTGGCAGGCGATGACGCACGAAGTGCGGCACGCGGTGCTCGTTGAGCAGGCGCTTCAGGTCGCGGTGACCGCGCCCTGGAATATCGAGGACCTCGCCGCCCTGGCGATAGGTGACATGCAGGCCAGACCCAGGAATGACACCCACCAGCTGCAAGCTGCCATTGCCGGGTAACGAGAGCGGCTGGCTCGGATCCGGCCAAGCCACCCCGCCCTGCGGCGCTTGCAGCCAATCGCCGCTCAACCACCACAGCCGTCCATGGCTGCGCTGCAGCTCGCCATCGGTCAAGCGCCAGAGCGGCTGGGCATCGGCTGCCGCATCACGCAGGTTGTCCCAGCCGGCCCAATGGCGGCTATCGGGCAGACGTGTACGACTGCTCAGCCAGTACTGCAAGGCGTTACGCTGGCGCGCTGGCGAGAGCGCCGCCAGCACTGCCATGTCCAGCGAGTCCAGGCATTGCCAAGGCACCACTGCTCCGGCACTTGCGGCATCGATGTCGGAGGCGGCGAGTTCGTCCAGCAGCGCCAGGGCCTCGCCCAGGTGCGCGGAACTGCGTGCCAGGCTCTGGCTCGCTTGCGGCCAGCGCTGGCGTAGCAGCGGGAACACTTCGGCGCGCAGGAAATTGCGGGCGAAGCGGCTATCGGTGTTGGACGGGTCTTCGATCCATCTCAGCCCCGATGCCTGGGCATATCGCTGCAACTGATCCCGCGCCAGATCAAGCAACGGTCTGACCAACTGCCCTTGCCCCAACGGACGGGAAGCAGGCATCGCCGCCAGGCCGCGCAGACCGGCACCACGCAACAGGCGAAACAGCAGGGTCTCTGCCTGGTCTTCGCGGTGCTGGCCGGTGAACAGCACTTCGTCGGGGCCCAGAAGCGCTGTGAACGCGTCGTATCGCGCGGTGCGGGCGGCTTGCTCGAGACTGGCGACAGGCTCGACCTGGACATGGATCACGCGCAGTTCGACACCCAGCGCATCACAGACCTGCTGACAATGTGCAGGCCAAGCGTCGGCGGCCGCTTGCAGACCGTGATGAATATGTACGGCACGCAATGGCGGTGCTTCATGATCGCGAGCGTAGTCGACGAGCAGGTTTAGAAGGACGGTGGAGTCGAGGCCGCCGGAGAAGGCGACGTGCCAGGCGGGGGCTTTGAGCCAGGGGAAGAGGGATTGGGTGAGGTCGTGCATGGTTGCCTCACTGAGGACCGCATCGCGGGGCAAGCCCGCTCCCACAGACGACGCACGAGTGGGAGACGGCTTGCCTGCGAATGGGGCGCCAGGCGCCCCTGCCAATCAGAGACCGTAGCTCATCAGGCGATCGTAGCGACGCTTGAGCAGGGTATCGTTGTCGAGCTTGCCCAGCATGTCGAGCTGCTCGAGCAGGTCGGCACGGATGCTGGCCGACATCTTGGCCGGATCGCGGTGAGCGCCGCCCAGTGGCTCGCCGATCACCTTGTCGACGATGTTCAGGCTCTTCAAGCGCTCAGCGGTGATGCCCATTGCTTCGGCAGCGTCCGGCGCCTTGTCGGAGGTCTTCCACAGGATCGAGGCGCAACCTTCCGGCGAGATCACCGAGTAGGTGGAGTATTGCAGCATGTTCAGCTGGTCGCACACACCGATAGCCAGTGCGCCGCCCGAACCACCTTCACCGATCACGGTGGCGATGATCGGGGTTTTCAGGCGCGCCATGACGCGCAGGTTCCAGGCGATGGCCTCGCTCTGGTTACGCTCTTCGGCGTCGATACCCGGATAGGCACCTGGGGTGTCGATGAAGGTCAGGATCGGCATCTTGAAGCGCTCGGCCATCTCCATCAGGCGGCAGGCCTTGCGGTAGCCTTCAGGACGCGGCATGCCGAAGTTACGGCGGACCTTCTCACGCACTTCGCGGCCCTTCTGGTGACCGATGACCATCACCGGCTTGCCGTCCAGGCGCGCGGTACCGCCAACGATCGCGGCGTCGTCGGAGAAGTGACGGTCGCCGTGCAGCTCTTCGAACTCGGTGAAGATGTGGTCGATGTAGTCCAGGGTGTACGGACGACGCGGGTGGCGTGCCAGGCGGGCAATCTGCCAGCTGGTCAGGTTGCCGAAGATGCTTTCGGTCAGGGTGCTGCTCTTGTCTTGCAGACGGGCAATTTCATCGCTGATGTTCAGCGAGTTGTCGTTACCGACCAAGCGCAGCTCTTCGATCTTGGCTTGCAGGTCGGCAATCGGCTGTTCGAAATCGAGAAAATTCGGGTTCATAGGCATCCGTCTTGGGTCTACGGCCAGGCGGCCGGCCGGTTGATCCGTTTGGCGCCATACCTTACGGGATCTGGCGCATTCAGGTCGAGATTAAAATTCGTCGTTTCAACGGTATTGCAGGAAGACGTTCTCACGTCCGAACTGGTCACGCAGCGCCTGAATCAGGCCATCGGCGGGGTCGATCGACCACTCGTCGCCAAACTGCAGCATGGCCTTGGCATCGCTGCCGGTGTACTCGAGCGTGATCGGGCAACCGCCGCGATGACGGGTGATCAGCTCGCCCAGCCAGGCCAGGCGATCGCCCTTGAGCGCTTCGTGGGCGATCTTAAGGCGTAGGCTTTCAGCCAGTTTGGTGCGGGCATCCTCCATGGTCATCACCTGCTTGACGCGCAGGCGCAGGCCGCCGGAGAAGTCGTCGTTGCTGACCTCGCCTTCGACCACCACCATGGCGTCGGTCTGCAGCAGCGCCTGAGCCGCCATGAACGCATCGGCGAACAACGAAGCCTCGATGCGACCGGAGCGGTCGTCGAGGGTGACGAAGCCCATCTTGTCACCCTTCTTGTTCTTCATCACCCGCAGGGCAATGATCATCCCCGCGATGGTCTGGGTCTCGCGCGAAGGCTTGAGGTCGACGATGCGCTGGCGAGCGAAACGGCGGATCTCGGTTTCGTACTCATCGATCGGATGACCGGTGAGATACAACCCGAGGGTATCCTTCTCGCCTTTCAGCCGCTCCTTGAGCGTGAGCTCGCGGACCTTGCGGTGGTTGGCATAGACATCGGAGTCTTCTTCGACGAACAGCCCACCGAACAGGTCGATATGCCCGCTGTCAGCGGTGCGGGCGGTCTGCTCGGCCGACTTGATGGCCTCCTCGAGCGCCGACAGCAGCACCGCGCGGTTGCGGTCGATGTTGGCCTGATAGGCCTTGATCTCATCATGGAAGTGCGGGCCCAGGCGATCGAGCGCGCCGCTGCGGATCAGCGCATCGAGGGTACGCTTGTTGATGCGCTTGAGGTCGACGCGCTCGCAGAAGTCGAACAGGTCCTTGAACGGTCCACCTTCGGCGCGTGCCTCGACGATCGCCTCCACCGGGCCTTCACCCACCCCCTTGATCGCACCCAGGCCGTAGACGATACGACCGTCGTTGTTGACGGTGAACTTGAAGTCGGAGAAGTTCACGTCCGGCGCATCGAGGCGCAGCTTCATGTTGCGCACTTCTTCGACCAGCACCACCACCTTGTCGGTGTTGTGCATATCCGCCGACAACACCGCAGCCATGAATGGCGCCGGGTGGTGGGTCTTGAGCCAGGCGGTCTGGTACGAGACCAGGCCGTAGGCCGCGGAGTGAGACTTGTTGAAGCCGTAACCTGCGAATTTCTCTACCAGATCAAAGATGTTACCGGCAAGGTCCGCATCGATGTTGTTGGCGACGCAGCCTTCGATGAAACCGCCGCGTTGCTTGGCCATTTCCTCGGGCTTCTTCTTGCCCATTGCCCGGCGAAGCATGTCGGCGCCACCCAGGGTGTAGCCGGCCATCACCTGGGCGATCTGCATCACCTGTTCCTGGTACAGGATGATGCCGTAGGTGGGGGCCAGTACCGGCTTGAGGCCTTCGTACTGGTAATCGGAGTGCGGGTAGGCCAGCTCCGCGCGGCCGTGCTTGCGGTTGATGAAGTCATCCACCATGCCCGACTGCAGCGGGCCGGGACGGAACAAGGCCACCAGTGCGATGAGGTCTTCCAGGCAGTCGGGCTTGAGCTTCTTGATCAGCTCTTTCATGCCGCGCGATTCAAGCTGGAACACCGCCGTGGTCTCGGCCTTCTGCAACAGCTCGTAGGTCTTGCGGTCGTCCAGCGGGATGAAGTCGATGTTGACGTCGGGCAGGTTTTTCTTTTTCTGCTCGCGGTTGATGATCTCCATCGCCCACTTGATGATCGTCAGTGTCCGCAGGCCGAGGAAGTCGAACTTCACCAGGCCGGCAGCCTCGACGTCGTCTTTGTCGAACTGGGTCACCAGGCCGCCGCCCTCTTCGTCACAGGCGATCGGCGAGAAATCGGTGAGTTTGGTCGGCGCGATCACCACGCCACCGGCGTGCTTGCCGGTACCGCGAGTAACCCCCTCGAGCTTGAGGGCCATGTCCCAGATTTCGCGAGCGTCTTCGTCGCCCTTGAGGAAGTCGCGCAGGATCTCTTCCTGCTCGTAGGCCTTCTCCAGGGTCATGCCCACTTCGAACGGGATCATCTTCGACAGGCGATCGGCCAGGCCGTAGGACTTGCCCTGCACACGCGCCACGTCACGCACCACCGCCTTCGCGGCCATGGTGCCGAAGGTGATGATCTGGCTCACCGCATTGCGCCCGTAGGCCTCGGCCACGTAGTCGATCACCCGGTCGCGACCATCCATGCAGAAGTCGACGTCGAAGTCGGGCATGGAAATACGTTCAGGGTTGAGGAAGCGCTCGAACAGCAGGTCGTAGGCCAGCGGGTCGAGGTCGGTGATCTTCAGTACGTAGGCCACCAGCGAGCCAGCACCCGAACCCCGCCCAGGACCCACCGGCACGTCGTTGTTCTTGGCCCACTTGATGAAGTCCATAACGATCAGGAAGTAACCGGGGAAGCCCATCTGGATGATGATATCCAGCTCGAACTTCAGGCGATCCAGGTAGACCTGGCGCTTCTCTTCGTAATTGGGGGTGGTCTCTTTCGGCCAGAGCACGGCCAGACGCTCTTCCAGGCCCTCGTAGGAGACGTGGCGCAGGTAGTCGTCGATGCCCATGCCGTTGGGCGTCGGGAAGTCGGGAAGGAAGTACTTGCCCAACTGCACCGTGATGTTGCAGCGCTTAGCGATCTCGACGGTGTTGGCGATGGCGTCCGGCAGGTCGCTGAACAGCTCGGCCATCTCCTCGGGCGACTTGAGGTACTGCTGGTCGCTGTAGGCGCGTGGGCGCCGCGGGTCGTCCAGGGTCCAGCCCTCGCCGATGCAGACGCGGGTCTCGTGGGCGTCGAAGTCGGACTGTTTGATGAAGCGCACATCGTTGGTCGCCACCAGCGGCGCGCCGACCTTGTCGGCGAGGGCAACGGCAGCATGCAGATATTCTTCGTCGCCCGCCCGGTTGGTGCGCTGCACTTCCACATAGAAGCGCTCCGGCAGCATCTGCATCCAGTCGCGCAACAGGGCCTCGGCCTCGTCGGTACGACCGGAGAGCAGTGCCATGCCGATATCGCCCTCACGCGCGGCGGACAGGCCGATCAAGCCCTCGCTGGCGGGCGCGATCCATTCGCGCTGGATGATCACCAGGCCGTTGCGCTGGCCGTCGGTCCAGCCCTTGGAGATCAGCTCGGTCAGGTTGCGATAGCCTTGGGGATTCATCGCCAGGAAGCAGATGCGCGACAGCGGTGCCTCCGGATCGGCACCGGCCAGCCACAGGTCGGCGCCGCAGATCGGTTTGATCCCTGCGCCCATGGCGGTCTTGTAGAACTTCACCAGCGAGCACATGTTGCTCTGGTCGGTGATCGCCACCGCCGGCATGTTCATTCCAGCCAGGGCCTTGGCCAACGGCTTGATCCGCACCAGGCCGTCGACCAGGGAGAACTCGGAGTGCACGCGGAGGTGAACGAAGGAGACCGACATTGAAGATCCTGTGGCAATGCTGAACGACAAGGGCGGGATTGTAGCGTAATTAGCCAGAATGTTTTGGGGCCGCATAGCGGCCCCGACAGATCAGATCAACGTGCTGGAAAGCCCTTCACGGACCTCCCATGCAGCCCTCACTGGTGCGAACGAACGCCGATGGATGGGCGTAGGCCCCAGTCGCGCCAGGGCTTCGAGGTGCAAAGGTGTCGGGTAGCCCTTGTGCCCGCCGATGCCGTAGCCCGGATAGATCAGCTCGAAGGCGCTCATCTCACGGTCACGCGTGACCTTCGCCAGGATCGAAGCGGCAGCGATGGCCGGCACCTGGGAATCGCCCTTGACCACCGGCGCTGCTGGCACCGACAGTTTCGGGCAGCGGTTGCCATCGATCAACGCCAGTTTCGGCGTGACGCTCAACCCTTCCACCGCGCGCTGCATGGCCAGCATGGTGGCCTGCAGGATATTCAGCTGGTCGATCTCGACGACCGTGGCACGAGCGACACAGAAGGCCAGGGCCTTTTCGCAGATTTCGTCGAACAGCAGCTCGCGACGCGCCTCGGTAAGCTTCTTCGAGTCGTTCAGACCCAGGATCGGCCGCTGCGGATCAAGGATCACCGCTGCAGTGACCACGTCACCGCACAGTGGGCCACGCCCGACTTCGTCGACACCCGCGACCAGGTCTTCGACCAGGTTGAAATCAAGTCCCATCTGCATGTCATCGATCCTTCAACAATGCCAGCACCGCGTCGGCAGCCTGGTTCGAGGCGTCGCGGCGCAGGGTGCGGTGAATCTGATCGAAGCTATCGGTCTGCTCGCTACCGTCTGCCACCAAGGGAGCCAGCGTGGTTGCCAGCGCTTCGGGCGTTGCGGCGTCCTGCAGCAACTCGGGGACCAGCAAACGCCGGGCCAGCAGGTTGGGCAGCGACACGTAGGGGCTCTTGACCATGCGCTTGAGAATCCAGAAGGTCAGCGGCGCAAGACGATAGGCGACAACCATCGGGCGCTTGTACAACAAGGCTTCGAGGGTTGCAGTGCCTGAAGCGATCAGCACCGCGTCACAGGCGGCCAGTGCCTGGTGCGACTGACCGTCGAGCAGGGTCAACGGCAGTTCGCGCCCCTGCAGCATCTGCTCGAGCTGCGCACGACGCGCCGGACTGGCACAAGGCGAAACGAAACGCACACCGGGTACCAGCGCCTGCAAGCGCTTGGCAGTATCGAGGAACAACTCGCCAAGGCGCCCCACTTCGCCGCCGCGACTGCCCGGCATCAAGGCTACCAGCGGCCCATCGCCCAATCCCAGCGAAGCACGTGCCCCAGCACGATCGGCCTCCAGCGGGATAGTGTCAGCCAACGGGTGGCCGACGAAGCGGACCGGTACACCCTTTTCTTCGTAGAATTTCGCTTCGAAGGGCAACAGCGTCAGCATCAGGTCGCAGCCTTCGCGGATCTTCAGCACCCGCTTCTGCCGCCAGGCCCAGACCGACGGGCTGACGTAATGCACGGTCTTGATCCCGGCCTGACGCAACTTCAATTCGATGTTGAGGGTGAAATCCGGGGCGTCGATGCCGATGAACACGTCGGGCTTCTCGGCGATCAGTGTCTGGATCAGGTCCTTGCGCCGCTTGAGCAATTCACGCAGGCGCCCAAGCACCTCGACCAGCCCCATCACCGCCAGGCGCTCCATGGGGAAGTACGACTGCATGCCCTCGGCTTCCATCAACGGACCACCGACGCCAATGAAGCGAACATCGGGATGGCGCGCCTTGAGCGCGCGCATCAGGCCGGAACCGAGGATATCGCCGCTGGCCTCACCGGCGACCAGCGCTACGCAAAGCGACGCCATCTCAGCGGGTGATGCCGCGGGCAGAATTGAGGATCGACTGACGGAACAGTTCGACCTCCGGGTGCTGCCCGGCCAGTTCGTCCAGTTCCTTGATCGCCTCTTCCACGGTCAACCCCTGGCGATAGACGATCTTGTAGGCACGGCGCAAGTCATGAATGACCTCATCGCTGAAACCGCGACGGCGCATACCTTCAAAGTTCATGCTGCGCGCCTCGGCCGGACTGCCGAACACCGTGACGAACGCCGGAACATCTTTGCCGATCGCCGTGCCCATGCCAGAGAACGCGTGAGCGCCGATATGGCAGTACTGGTGCACCAGGGTATAGCCGGACAGGATCGCCCAGTCGCCCACATGCACATGACCGGCCAGCGCAGTATTGTTGACCAGGATGCAATGGTTGCCGATCACGCTGTCATGACCGATATGGGCATAGGCCATGATCAGGTTGTGATCGCCAAGCGTGGTTTCCGAACGGTCCTGCACAGTGCCGCGATGAATGGTGACACCTTCGCGGATCACGTTGTGATCGCCGATCACCAGTCGCGTCGGCTCACCCTTGTACTTGAGGTCAGGTGTGTCTTCGCCGATGGAACTGAACTGATAAATGCGGTTGTGCCTGCCAATCCGGGTAGGTCCCTTGAGCACTACATGCGGACCGATGACGGTGCCCTCCCCGATTTCGACATCGGGGCCTACGATCGACCAAGGGCCGACCTCGACGCCGTCAGCCAGCCTGGCCGACGGATCGATGATCGCCCGCGGATCAATCGAACTCATAGGGAGCGTTCCGCGCAGGTGATCTCGGCCGAGCAGACGGCCTTGCCGTCGACCAGAGCACGGCACTCGAACTTCCAGATCATGCTCTTGCGGCTGAGGAACTTGGCCTCCAGCACGAGCTGATCACCCGGCAGCACTGGCTGGCGGAAACGCAGCTTGTCGGAGCCGACGAAGTAGTAAAGAGTGCCATCGGCAGGCTTCGCATCGAGCATCTTGAAGCCGAGAATCCCGGCCGCCTGGGCCATCGCCTCGATGATCAGCACGCCCGGCATGATAGGGTGCGCCGGGAAATGGCCGTTGAAGAACGGCTCGTTGATGCTGACATTCTTGTAGGCACGAATGCTCTGGGCCTCGAAGTCCAGCTCCGTGACCCGATCCACCAGCAGGAACGGGTAACGGTGAGGCAGGTATTCGCGAATCTCGTTGATGTCCATCATTTCGGGGGGAAGCCTGTAATAAGAATAGGGAGCGCAGGTGCTGACCACACGCTCCTTTTGCAGTCCAAAGAGGAGCCAGCTAGCGACTGTTCACTCTTGCTCAGGAAATGGTATCAGCCTTCTGATGCCGGCTGGCCACCTGAGGTCACGGTCTCGACGCGTTTTTCCAGTTGCTGCAGACGCTTGGACATCTCGTCGAGCTGACGTATACGTGCTGCGCTCTTGCGCCAATCGGCCAACGGCTGCATGGCAGTACCGGAAGAATAGCCGCCCGGCTCGGTGATCGAGCGGGTGACCATGGTCATGCCGGAGACGAATACGTTGTCGCATACATCAATATGACCGACCATGCCGACGCCACCCGCGATCATGCAGTGCTTGCCGATGCGCGTGCTGCCGGAAATCCCGACGCAAGCCGCCATCGCGGTATGGTCGCCGATCTGCACGTTGTGGGCGATCTGAATCTGGTTGTCGAGCTTGACGCCATTGCCGATTCGCGTGTCCGAGAGCGCGCCTCGGTCCACAGCCGTGTTGACACCGATTTCCACATCGTCACCGAGCGTCACGCCGCCGATCTGGGCAATCTTCTGCCACACACCTTTCTCGTTGGCGAAACCGAAGCCTTCACCACCGATCACCGCACCCGACTGAATGACGACACGCTTGCCGATCGTGACATCGTGGTACAGCGTCACACGCGGGGCAAGCCAGCCACCTTCACCGATGATGCAGCGGGCACCGACAACGCAATGCGCGCCAACGGTCACGTTCGCACCGATGCGCGCACCGCTTTCGATGACCGCGAACGGTCCGATGCTGGCGCTGGCATCCACCTGGGCATCGTCGGCTACCACGGCGCTGGGATGAACTCCCGCCACAGCCTTGGGCTTTGGATCGAACAGGTGAGAAATACGGGCGTAGGCCAGGTAGGGATCGGGAACGATCAGCGCATTGCCGGTGAAGCCTTCGGCATCCTCGGCCTTGATCAGTACCGCTGCCGCCTGGCTGTCATCCAGGAATTTGCGGTACTGGCGATTGGCGAGGAAGCTCAACTGCCCCGGACCGGCTTCCTGCAAGGTGGCCAGTCCGGTGATTTCAAGCGACTCGGGGCCACTGAGCGTGGCCCCGAGGGTCTCGGCCAACTGACCGAGCGTCATGGTTACGGTCATATCAACGCGCTTGGTTCATGCGCTCGATGACCTGGCGGGTGATGTCATATTGAGGCTTGACATCGATTACCGCACCACGCTCGAGCACCAGGTCGAAACCACCTTTCTTGATGACTTCCTCGACGGCACCGTCGAGCTTGGGCTTGAGCTGCTTGAGCATATCGCGGTCAGCAACGGCCTTCGCTTCGTTCAGTTCCTTGGACTGGAACTGGAAGTCACGGGCTTTTTGCTTGAACTCGAGCTCCAGGCGCTCACGCTCCTGCTGCTGCATCTTGTCGCCACCCTTGATCAGTCGATCCTGGATGCCCTTGGCGCTGCTTTCCAGAGTCTTCAGCTGGTTCAGTTGAGGACCGAACTTCTTCTCGGCATCGACAGCGTACTTTTTGGCGGCGTCGGATTCGAGCAGCGCCATCTGGTAGTTCAGAACGGCAATCTTCATTTCGGCGAAAGCCGGGGTGGCGACCAGCGCCGCGGCCACTACGGCCAGTTGAGTCAACTTACGCACGATGCACTCCTGGATAAACCGTTGTCGTTAAGCAAGGGCCAAGCTTAGAAAGTCTGGCCCAGAGAGAATTGGAACACCTGGGTGTCGGCGTCGTCCGGTTTCTTGATCGGCATCGCCAGGCTGAAGCTCAACGGGCCCAGCGCGGTGATCCAGGTCACGCCCAGGCCGACGGAGCTGGCCATGTCGGAGAAACCGACCTTCGCGCAGTCAGGCTTGGAGCCGCAGTTGGTGTCGAACACGTTACCCACATCCCAGAAGACCGAGGTACGCAGCGAACGCTGGTCCTTGACGAACGGCAGCGGGAACAACAGCTCGACACCGCCCTGTACGAGGACATTACCACCGAACGGCAGCGGGTCCTGGTCCGGGTCACGAATGGTACCCGGATTGGTGCCCTGGCTCGGGGTACTGCGCGGACCCAGGCTGCTGTCCTTGAAGCCGCGGACAGAGTTGAAGCCACCCGCATAATAGTTCTCGTAGAACGGCAGGCCCGAGGTACCGCCGAAACCATCACCATAGCCCAGCTCAGTGTGCAGGCGCAGGGTGTAGTCGTTGCTCAGCGGCTTGAACAACTGGCCGCGGTAGTCGAGCTTGTAGAACGACAGGTCGCTGCCCGGTACGGTGGTTTCCAGGGTCAGGCTTTGCGAGTGACCACGGGTTGCCAGCACGCCCTTGTTCAGGGTCGATTCGGACCAGCCGATCGACGCCTTGAAGTTCAGGAAGTTGTCACCTTCCTGGTCGAGGAACTTGAAGATCTCGTCGACGGTGTAGCGACCGGTCTTGATCTTGTCCTGCTGTACCGTCAGGCCGTAGGTCAGGCGCGAGGTCTCGCTGATCGGGTAGCCCAGGCTGACGCCGGCACCGAGGCTGTCTACCGCATAGCTCGCCACGTCGACGTCGAGGTCGTCGTAGTTGGTGCTGCGGTAGAAGGCGTTGTAGCCCAGGCTCACGCCGTCGGCAGTGAAGTAGGGGTCAACGAAGCCGAAGTTGTATCGGGTCTGGTATTCGCTTCGGGTCAGGCCGATGGACACCTTGTTACCGGTACCCAGGAAGTTGCTCTGGCTGATCGAACCACCCAGGATCAGGCCCGCGCTCTGGGCGAAGCCGACGCTGGCGGTGATCGAACCGGAAGCCTGCTCCTCGACCGCATAGTTGACGTCGACCTGGTCGTCGGTGCCTGGCACCGGCGGCGTCTCGACGTTGACTTCCTTGAAGAAGCCCAGGCGCTCGAGGCGGGTCTTGGACTGGTCGATGAGATAAGTGGATGCCCACCCACCCTCCATCTGACGCATCTCGCGACGCAGCACCTCGTCTTCGGTCTTGGTGTTGCCGCGATAGTTGATGCGGTTGACGTAGGCACGCTTGCCCGGATCGACGACGAACATGATGTCGACGGTGTGATCCTGGTCGTTCGGTTGCGGCACGCCGTTGACGTTGGCGAAGGTGTAGCCTTCGTTACCCAGTCGACGGGTGATCAGGTCGGAGGTGGTAGTCATCACCTTGCGCGAGAAGACCTGGCCAGGTTGTACCAGCAGCAGCGACTTGACCTGGTCTTCCGGCACTTTCAGGTCACCGGAAAGCTTCACGTCACGGACGGTGTACTTCTCGCCCTCGTTGACGTTGACGGTGATGTAGACGTGCTTCTTGTCCGGGGTGATCGATACCTGGGTGGACGCGATGTCCATGTTGATGTAGCCGCGGTCCAGGTAGTAGGAACGCAGACGCTCCAGGTCACCGGAGAGCTTTTCACGGGCGTACTTGTCGTCGTTCTTGAAGAACGACAGCCAGTTGGTGGTTTTCAGTTCGAAGAGCTGGGAGAGGTCTTCATCGCTGAACACGGTGTTGCCCACCACGTTGATGTGCTGGATCGCCGCGACGGTACCTTCGTTGATCTTGATCTTCAGGCCGACACGGTTGCGTGGCTGCGGCACAACCTCGGCATCGACCTCGGCCGAATAGCGGCCCTGGGCCACGTACTGGCGCTGCAGTTCGTTACGCACGCCCTCGAGCGTGGCACGCTGGAAGATCTCGCCCTCGGCCAGACCGGACTGCTTCAGGCCTTTCATCAGGTCTTCGGTACTGATCGCCTTGTTGCCCTCGATCTCGATGCTCGACACCGATGGGCGCTCGACCACGTTGATGATCAGGACATTGCCGTCGCGATCCAGCTGGATGTCCTGGAAGAAACCGGTCTTGAACAGCGAGCGAGTCGACTCCACCAGGCGGCGGTCATCGACCTGGTCGCCTACGTTCAACGGCAACGCGCCGAACACGCTGCCGGCGGAAACCCGCTGCAGGCCGTTGACACGAATATCGGAGATGGTGAAGGACTCGGCGTGAACTTCAGCGATCATCAGTGCGGAGAGGACCGCAGTTAGCAGCAGACGTTTCATGAAGTCCTTTTATTCCAACTGGCAATAAACAACCCGCCACCGCAGCACGGCGGCAGGTTCGCAATAGAGCGAAGCGTTAAAGTCGACCCAGATCGTTGATCAGGGCGAGCAACATCACCCCAATGACCAAACTGATACCGATCTGGACCCCCCAACCTTGCACCCGATCAGAGAGCGGACGACCGCGCGCCCACTCGATCAGGTAGAACAGCAAATGCCCCCCATCCAGTACCGGGATGGGCAGCAGGTTCAGAACCCCCAGGCTTATGCTCAGGTAGGCCAGGAAATTCAGGAAATCCCCAACGCCCGACTGGGCTGAAGCGCCCGCCACTTTAGCAATGGTTATCGGTCCGCTCAAGTTTTTTACCGAGAGCTCCCCGAACAGCATTTTCTTCAGCGATTCAAGGGTCAGGACGCTCATGTTCCAAGTACGCGAGAGCCCCTCACCGACCGCTTCCAGCGGCCCATAGCTGACCTCTCGGAGCATGTTCGCAGGCCACTCGGCGCCTTTCACCCCAGCGCCCAGATAGCCTCCGGAGGCCTGCCCTTCCCCTTTGCGGGCCAGCGTCACAGGCAGCTCCAACTGTGCGCCATCACGCTCGATACGCAACTGCACCTTCGCGTCGGGGCGTGCCCTGACAGCGTCTACCACCTGCTGCCAGTCGCCCAGTGCAACGCCATCGAGCGCCAGGAGTTTATCGCCGCTCTTCAGCCCGGCTGCAGCGGCCGGCCCCTTGGGGTCGATTTCGGCGAGCACCGGGCTCACCGCCGGCCGCCAGGGACGCAGCCCCAGGGACTGGATCGGGTCGGGCTCATCGGCGCCCTTGAGCCACTGGTTCAGGCGGATCTCGTGCTGGCGCTCCAGCGTGCCGCCATCATCGCGTACACCTACCCGCAGGCTGCCGCTCTCGCCGAGGCGGCGCACCAGCTGCAGATTGACCGCAGACCAGCCACTGGTCGGTTTGCCATCGATAGAAACAATTTCCTGACCTGCCACAAGGCCCGCAGATGCCGCCAGGCTGCCAGACTCGACCGCACCGATGACCGGACGCACCTGCTGACTGCCAAGCATGGCGACCACCCAGAAGAACAGGATGGCGAGGAGGAAATTGGCAATGGGGCCTGCGGCAACGATAGCGATACGCTGCCCAACCGATTTGCGATTGAAGGATTGTTCGGCAAGCGCCGGCGGTACATCGCCTTCGCGCTCGTCGAGCATCTTGACGTAGCCGCCCAGCGGAATCGCCGCGACGACGAACTCGGTGCCATGGCGATCGTGCCAGCGCACCAGCGGCGTGCCGAACCCCACAGAGAAGCGCAGGACTTTCACCCCGCACTTGCGTGCCACCCAGAAGTGGCCGAATTCGTGAAACGTGACCAATACACCCAGAGCCACCAGGGTGCCGATAATCATGTAGAGCGCAGTCATATCCATCTCCGAATGACGTTCAGCCAGGCCTGGGGCCGATGGGAAATCAGCGGCCGTGGCGCCTCAACCACTCCCGGGACAGCTCCCGGGCTCGCTGGTCGGCGGCGAACACCGAATCCAGCGAAGGCAACGGCACTACCGGCTCCTGCTCGAGCACCTGTTCGATCATACCCGCGATTTCCGGGAAGCGGATACGCCGCTGGAGAAATGCCTCGACCGCCACCTCGTTGGCGGCATTGAGCACCGCCGGCGCGCTATTGCCCGCTTCAGCAGCTTCTCGCGCCAGGCGCAGGCAGGGGAACCGCTGCTCGTCGGGCGCCTGGAAATCCAGACGGGCGACCGCGAACAGGTCCAGCGGCGCAACACCGGAATCGATCCGCTCAGGCCATGCCAGGGCATTGGCGATCGGCGTGCGCATGTCCGGGTTGCCCAACTGCGCCAACACCGAACCATCCACATAGTCGACCAGCGAATGGATCACGCTTTGCGGATGCACCACCACCTCGACCTTGGCTGGCGCAGCATCAAACAGCCAGCAGGCCTCGATCAGCTCGAGCCCTTTGTTCATCATGCTTGCCGAGTCGACCGAAATCTTGCGCCCCATCGACCAGTTCGGATGAGCGCAGGCCTGCTCCGGCGTGACATCCATCAACGCCTTCGCCGAGGTTTCACGGAAGGGCCCGCCAGACGCCGTCAGCAGGATACGACGCACCCCCACTTGCGCCAGGCCGCGAGCATAGTCGCCGGGCAAGCACTGGAAGATGGCATTGTGCTCGCTGTCGATCGGCAACAGCACTGCACCACTGGTGCGCACTGCCTCCATGAACAGCGCGCCGGACATCACCAGCGCCTCCTTGTTGGCCAGCAGCACCTTCTTGCCGGCCTGCACCGCCGCCAAGGTCGGACGCAGACCGGCAGCGCCGACGATGGCAGCCATCACGGTGTCCACTTCGCTGGCAGAGGCAACCTGGCAGAGCCCTGCTTCGCCTTCCAGCACCTCGGTGGTGCTGCCCGCCGCCGCCAGCCCTTCACGCAGGCGGGCGACCGAATCGACGTCCGGCACCACCGCATACGCCGGTCGATGACGCAGGCACAGGGCCAGCAATTCATCCAGCCGCGAATAGCCGCTCAGGGCAAACACCTGGTAGCGCTCGGGGTGGCGGGCGATCACATCCAGCGTGCTCAGGCCGATCGACCCGGTCGCACCGAGCACGGTAATCCGCTGGGGATGGCTCACATCACACCCCATTCGGCCGCCCAGAGCAGCACGGCGAACATCGGGATCGCCGCGGTCAGGCTGTCGATGCGATCAAGCACGCCGCCGTGGCCGGGCAGCAGGTTACTGCTGTCCTTGATGCCTTCACGACGCTTGAACATGCTTTCGGTCAGGTCGCCAACCACCGACGACATGACCACGATCACCGCGCCGACCAGGCCAAGCAGCAACTGCCCCAGCCCCCAGTCGCGCACGAGCCCGACCACCAAGGTGATCAACAGGCTCACGGCCATGCCGCCATACACGCCCTCCCAGCTCTTGCCGGGGCTGACGTGCGGCGCCAGCTTGCGCTTGCCAAAGGCACGGCCAGAGAAATATGCACCGATGTCGGCAGCCCAGACCAGTACCATCACCGCCAGGATCAAGCCATTGCCCAACGGCCAGTGCTTGAGCAGCAACAAACCTTGCCAGGCGGGCAACAACACCAGCAGACCGATCAGCAGACGGCAAGCGGCACTGCTCCACAACTCAGCGCTGCGTGGGTAGGTGAGCACCAGCCAGGTGGCCAATCCCCACCAGATCACCGACGCCCCCAGCACCCAGGGTGCAAGGTCCGGCATGAGGTAGAGCACCATCAGCGCTCCAGCGACCACGGCGGCATAGGCGATGCGCAATGGCTGGGCCATCAACCCGGCCAGACGCGCCCACTCCCAGGCACCAAGGGTCACCACGAAACCGATGAACAGGGCGAAATCCGCTCCGTTGAGCAGGAAGAAACCGCCCAGCGCGATCGGCAACAGGATCAGCGCAGTAATGATGCGTTGTTTAAGCATTAAGCACGAGCTCCAGCCTCGACCTGCTCGCTGGTCTTACCGAAGCGGCGCTGGCGCGAAGCGAAATCGGCCAGTGCACTACGCATGGCCTCGTGTTTGAAGTCCGGCCAGTACAGGTCGGAGAAATACAACTCGGCGTAGGCCAACTGCCACAACAGGAAGTTGCTGATGCGGTGTTCGCCGCCGGTGCGGATGCACAGGTCGGGCAACGGCAGGTCACCCGTGGCAAGGCAGGTCTGCAGCAGACCGGGCGTGATGTCGTCCGGGCGCAGATGGCCGGCCTGGACTTCGCGCGCCAGGCGCTGGGCGGCCTGGGCGATATCCCACTGACCGCCGTAATTGGCAGCGATCTGCAGGATGAAGCGATCGTTGCCGGCAGTCAGCGCCTCGGCCTCTCGCATCGCCGCCTGCAGCTCCGGATGGAAGCGCGAACGGTCACCGATGATGCGCAGGCAGATGTTGTTGTCGTTCAGGCGCTTGGCCTCGCGGCGCAAGGCCGAGAAGAACAGCTCCATCAACGCACCCACCTCATCGGCCGGACGCTGCCAGTTCTCGCTGGAGAAGGCGAAGAGCGTGAGCACTTCGACCTTGGCCTCGGCGCAGACCTCGATCACCGCACGCACCGCATCGACGCCGGCCTTGTGCCCGGCAACGCCAGGCAGCAGGCGCTTTTTCGCCCAGCGGTTGTTGCCGTCCATGATGATAGCGACGTGACGCGGCACCGACGAGGGTGCCGCCTGCTTGGTCTTTTCCATGAAAAAGTCCTGGCCTCAGACGGCCATCAGGTCCTTTTCCTTGGCTTTGAACGCAGCATCGACTTCCGCCACGAACTTGTCGGTCAGCTTCTGGATCTCGTCAGCTGCACGACGTTCTTCGTCTTCGCTGATTTCCTTGTCCTTGGTCAGCTTCTTCAGATCAGCCAATGCATCGCGACGCACGTTGCGCACGGCAACCTTGGCGTCCTCGGCAACGCCGCTGGCCTGCTTGGTGTAGCCCTTGCGGGTTTCCTCGGTCAGGGCCGGCATCGGCACGCGAATGGTGGTACCGGCGCTCGATGGGTTCAGGCCCAGGTCGGAGGTCAGGATGGCCTTCTCGATCGCGGCGCTGAGGTTCTTGTCGTGGGCGACGATCTTCAGGGTACGAGCGTCCTCGACGGTGATCGCAGCCACCTGGTTCAGCGGCATCTCGCTACCCCAGGCCGGGACTTTGACGCCATCCAGGATGCTTGGGTGGGCGCGACCGGTGCGGATCGCTGCCAGGTTGCGGGCCAACGCCTCGAGGGACTTGCCCATGCGCTCCTGCGCGTCTTTCTTGATGTCGTTGATCATGCTTCGCCTTCCTCGATCAAAGTACCTTCAGCGCCACCCACCACGATGTTCAGCAGGGCGCCAGGCTTGTTCATGTTGAATACCCGCAATGGCATCTTGTGGTCGCGGCACAGGCAGATTGCGGTCAGGTCCATGACACCGAGCTTGCGATCCAGCACCTCGTCGTAGGTGAGGTGGTCGAACTTCTCGGCATGCGGGTCCTTGAATGGGTCGGCAGTGTACACACCATCGACCTTGGTCGCCTTCAGCACCACGTCGGCATCGATTTCGATGGCACGCAGGCAGGCTGCGGAGTCGGTGGTGAAGAACGGATTGCCGGTACCGGCGGAGAAAATTACCACATCCCCGGAGTTGAGGTGGCGAATAGCTTTGCGACGATCGTAATGATCGGTGACGCCAACCATGGAGATGGCGGACATGACCAGTGCCGGGATGTTCGAGCGCTCCAGCGCATCGCGCATGGCCAGTGCGTTCATCACGGTGGCCAGCATACCCATGTGGTCGCCCGTGACGCGGTCCATGCCGGCTGCACTGAGCGCGGCGCCGCGGAACAGGTTACCACCACCGATCACCAGGCCGACCTGGACACCGATACCGACCAGTTGGCCAACTTCCAGGGCCATGCGGTCCAGCACCTTCGGGTCGATCCCGAAGTCTTCCGAGCCCATCAGGGCCTCGCCGCTAAGTTTGAGCAAAATGCGTTTATAGCGAGGTTGGCGACCACTCACCTGCTGAGCCATTGCGAGTCTCTCCTGCGGCGTACTTTTAGAAAATTCCGTGCGGGCTGTGTGCAGCCTGCTAACTGTAGCGTGGCACTGCTTCAGTGCCAGCGCACAGGGCCAGATAAACCCTTGCGCGCTTTGACAAAGAGGCTGCGCGCGTGAGCGGGCAGCCTCTTTGGGGCGACAGACGAGTCCGTCTTACTGCTTGGCGGCAGCGACCTGGGCGGCAACTTCGGCAGCGAAGTCGTCAACCGGCTTCTCGATGCCTTCGCCAACCTTGAAGTAGGTGAAGGAAACGATTTCAGCACCGGCTTTCTTGGCCAGATCGCCAACCTTGACTTCCGGGTTCATGACGAAGGCCTGCTCTTTCAGCGAGGCTTCTGCCTTGAACTTGGTGATACGGCCGTTGATCATGTTCTCGACGATGTTTTCCGGCTTGCCGGCGATCTTGTCGGCGTTCAGCTGCAGGAAGACACCCTTCTCGCGCTCGATGGCCTCGGCGGAGATTTCCGACGAATCCAGGAACTCAGGGTTCGAGGCTGCAACGTGCATGGCGATGTTCTTGGCCAGCTCTACGTCACCGCCTTTCAGAACGACGGCAGCGCCGATCTTGTTGCCGTGCAGGTAGGCACCGACCACGTCACCTTCAACACGCACCAGACGGCGGATGTTGACGTTCTCGCCGCACTTGGCGACCAGGGCTTCACGAGCGGCTTCACGCGAGGCGATCAGCGGAGCTGCGTCGGTCAGCTTCTGGGCGAAGGCTTCTTCCAGGCTTTCGGCGACGAAGTTCTTGAAGTCGTCTTGCAGGGCCAGGAAGTCGGTCTGCGAGTTCACTTCCAGCAGAACGGCGACCTTACCGTCGGTCTTGACGGCGATAGCGCCTTCAGCGGCAACGTTGCCAGCCTTCTTGGCGGCCTTGATGGCGCCCGAGGCACGCATGTCGTCAATGGCTTTCTCGATGTCGCCGCCGGCCTTTTCCAGGGCCTTTTTGCAATCCATCATGCCTTCGCCGGTACGCTCGCGCAGTTCTTTGACCAGCGCTGCAGTAATTGCTGCCATTTCAAAATCCTCTTGGAAAGTTTTTCAACCATTCCACCCGTTCATCACGGGCGTTCAATTCTGGAAATCCACTGTCTTCACACCAGCGTCACACATGATGCGGCGTGCTTGCTGACAGGAGGATTTCAGGTGGCAAAAAGGGGGCCAAGCCCCCTTTTCGCGTGCCAAGTAGACGCCAGGCGTCAATTACTCAGCAGCTGGTGCCGCCGCTTCTTCAGCGTAGACTTCGGTACCGCCGGCAACGTTGTTGCGACCGCGGATGACGGCGTCAGCCATCGAAGTCATGTACAGCTCGATGGCGCGGATTGCGTCGTCGTTGCCTGGGATCACGAAGTCAACGCCTTCCGGGCTGCTGTTGGTATCGACAACGCCGATGACCGGGATGCCCAGCTTGTTGGCTTCGGTGATTGCAATGCGCTCGTGATCGACGTCTATGACGAACAGTGCATCAGGCAGACCGCCCATGTCCTTGATACCACCCAGGCTGCGATCCAGTTTTTCCAGGTCGCGCGAGCGCATCAGGGCTTCTTTCTTGGTCAGCTTGGCGAAGGTGCCATCTTCGGCCTGGGTTTCCAGGTCGCGCAGACGCTTGATCGAAGCACGGATGGTCTTGTAGTTGGTCAGCATGCCGCCCAACCAGCGGTGATCAACGTATGGCGAACCGCAACGAGCAGCTTGCTCGGCGACCAGTTTGCCAGCGGAACGCTTGGTGCCGACGAACAGGATCTTGTTCTTGCCCTGGGCCAGGCGCTCTACGAACGACAGAGCGTCGTTGAACATCGGCAGGGTTTTTTCCAGGTTGATGATGTGGATCTTGTTGCGCGCGCCGAAAATGTACTTGCCCATTTTCGGGTTCCAGTAACGGGTCTGGTGGCCGAAGTGCACACCGGCCTTCAGCATATCGCGCATGTTGACTTGGGACATGATAGTTCCTTGATAAGTCGGGTTGGGCCTCCACGTATCCCAATGACCAACCCATGGATCCGAAGATCCCGGGCACCCAGGCCATCGTGTCGACACGTGTGTGGGTTTGAGCTGACGGGGACCTCCCCGAAAGCGGCGCATTTTATACCACAGACAGAAGACGAACGGAACCCGCAAGGTGCTTCATCCGTCAGCGGCTTTTGCAGCGGTTCGACAATCGCGCCAGAATGCCTCCCATAGACCCCCGGATCCGCGGTTTTCTCCCCACAGAACGACGCCCTGCTCTGTTAGAATCCGGCCTTTCCCGTTTGTTGCGCGCCGCCCGGCGCCGTAGAGAGCCTGTAATGACCGTCACCATCAAGACCGCAGAAGACATCGAGAAGATGCGCATCGCCGGCCGCCTGGCCGCCGAAGTCCTCGAAATGATCGAAGAGCACGTCAAGCCTGGCGTGACCACCGAGGAACTCGACCGCCTGTGCCACGACTACATCGTCAACGTCCAGCAGGCGATCCCGGCACCGCTCAACTACAAGGGCTTCCCCAAGTCGATCTGCACCTCGATCAACCATGTGGTCTGCCACGGCATTCCCAACGAGAAGCCGCTCAAGGATGGCGACACCATCAACATCGACGTGACCGTGATCAAGGATGGCTACCACGGCGACACCAGCCGCATGTTCCATGTCGGCACCGTCGCGCCCTGGGCCGAGCGCCTGTCGAAGGTCACGCAAGAGTGCCTGTACAAGGCCATCGAGCTCATCAAGCCTGGCTGCCGCCTGGGCGACATTGGCGAAGTGATCCAGAAACACGCCGAAAAGAACGGTTTCTCGGTGGTTCGCGAGTTCTGCGGCCATGGCATCGGCAAGGTCTTCCATGAAGAACCGCAGATCCTGCACTACGGCAAGGCCGGCACCGGGATGGAACTGAAAGAAGGCATGACCTTCACCATCGAGCCCATGATCAACCAGGGCAAGGCCGACACCAAGGTGCTGGGCGATGGCTGGACCGCCATCACCAAGGATCGCAAGCTCTCGGCACAGTGGGAACATACGCTGGTGGTCACCGCCACGGGATATGAAATCTTCACCCTGCGCAAAGACGACACCATTCCCCGTACTTCGGCGTAATTCAACTCAGGAAGGCGACTCGATGCCCCAGGTGGATCCAGAGCTGTTCGACCGTGGCCAGTTCCAGGCGGAACTGGCGCTCAAGGCAAGCCCCATCCCCGCCTTCAAGAAGGCTCTGCGCCAGGCAGCAGACGTCTTCGACAGACGCTTTCGCGAGGGTGTCGAGATCCGGAGCCTGATCGAGGACCGCGCCTGGTTCGTCGACAATATCCTGCAGCAGGCCTGGAACCAGTTCGACTGGGGCAATCCGGACGGCATTGCCCTGGTCGCGGTCGGCGGCTATGGCCGCGGCGAGCTGCACCCCTGGTCGGACATCGACCTGCTGATCCTGCTCGACCAGGCGGAACACGAGCAGTATCGCGACGCCATCGAGCGCTTCCTGACACTGCTGTGGGACATCGGCCTGGAGGTCGGTCAGAGCGTGCGCACGGTCGAGGAATGCGCCGAGCAGGCGCGCGCCGACCTGACAGTGATCACCAACCTGATGGAAAGCCGCACCGTCGCCGGCCCCGAGACGCTGCGCGAGCGCATGCTGGAAGTCACCAGCACTGCGCACATGTGGCCGAGCAAGGAGTTCTTCCTGGCCAAGCGCGCCGAGCTCAAGGCACGGCACCACAAGTACAACGACACCGAGTACAACCTGGAGCCCAACGTCAAAGGTTCGCCAGGCGGCCTGCGCGACATCCAGACCGTACTCTGGGTTGCCCGCCGCCAGTACGGCACCCTCAACCTGCACGCACTGGCCGGTGAAGGTTTTCTGCTGGAAAGCGAGAACGACCTGCTGGCCTCCTCGCAGGCCTTCCTCTGGCGCGTGCGCTACGCCTTGCACATGCTTGCCGGACGTGCCGAAGACCGCCTGCTGTTCGATCACCAGCGCAGCATCGCGGCGCTGCTCGGCTACAGCGACGAGAACCCCAAGCGCGCCATCGAGCAGTTCATGCAGCAGTACTACCGGGTGGTGATGAGCATCAGCCAGTTGTGCGACCTGATCATCCAGCACTTCGAGGAAGTGATCCTCGCTGACGACAACGGCAGCACCCAACCGCTGAACACGCGCTTTCGCCTGCATGATGGCTATATAGAAGCGGTCAATCCGAACGTCTTCAAGCGCACCCCGTTCGCCATGCTTGAGATCTTCGTGCTGATGGCCCAGCATCCGGAGATCAAGGGCGTACGCGCCGATACCGTACGCCTTCTGCGCGAACATCGGCACCTGATCGACGACAAGTTCCGCAACGACATCCGCAATACCAGTCTGTTCATCGAGCTGTTCAAGTGCGAGATCGGCATCCACCGCAACCTGCGGCGCATGAACCGCTATGGCATCCTAGGTCGCTACCTGCCGGAATTCGGCCTGATCGTCGGACAGATGCAACACGACCTGTTCCACATCTATACGGTCGATGCGCACACGCTCAACCTCATCAAGCACCTGCGCAAATTGCAGTACACCCCGGTGTCGGAGAAATTCCCGCTGGCCAGCAAGCTCATGGGACGCCTGCCCAAACCTGAGCTGATCTACCTCGCCGGCCTCTATCACGATATCGGCAAGGGTCGCCAGGGCGATCACTCCGAGCTCGGCGCGGTGGACGCGCAAGCCTTCTGCGAGCGCCACCAGTTGCCGGCCTGGGACTCGCGCCTGATTGCCTGGCTGGTGCAGAGCCACCTGGCGATGTCCACCACGGCCCAGCGCAAGGACCTCTCCGACCCACAGGTGATCAACGATTTCGCCCTGTTCGTCGGCGACGAAACCCGCCTGGACTACCTCTACGTGCTGACCGTGGCCGACATCAACGCCACCAACCCCAGCCTGTGGAACTCCTGGCGCGCCAGCCTGCTGCGCCAGCTCTACACCGAAACCAAGCGCGCGCTGCGCCGGGGCCTCGAAAACCCGCTGGACCGTGAAGAACAGATCCGCCAGACCCAGAGCGCGGCGCTGGACATTCTCGTGCGCGAAGGCACCGACCCGGACGATGTAGAGCAACTCTGGTCGCAGCTGGGCGACGACTATTTCCTCAAGCACACCGCAGCGGACGTGGCCTGGCACAGCGATGCAATACTTCAGCAGCCGGCCGATGGCGGTCCGCTGGTGCTGATCAAGGAAACCACCCAGCGCGAGTTCGAAGGCGGCACGCAGATCTTCATCTACGCGCCCGACCAGCACGATTTCTTCGCCGTGACCGTGGCGGCGATGTCGCAGCTCAACCTGAACATCCATGACGCCCGCATCATTACCTCCAGCAGCCAGTTCACCCTCGACACCTACATCGTGCTCGACAACGACGGCGGCTCGATCGGTGACAACCCGCAGCGGGTCAAGCAGATACGCGAAGGGCTGACCGAGGCACTGCGCAATCCCGAGGATTACCCGACCATCATCCAGCGACGCGTGCCGCGCCAGCTCAAGCACTTCAACTTCGCGCCGCAGGTGACCATCCTCAACGACGCCCAGCGCCCGGTGACCATCCTCGAGATCACGGCCCCCGACCGGCCCGGCCTGCTGGCGCGCCTGGGACGGATCTTCCTGGAGTTCGACCTGTCGCTGCAGAACGCCAAGATCGCCACCCTCGGCGAGCGCGTGGAAGACGTGTTCTTCATCACCGATGCCGACAACCAGCCGCTCTCCGACCCGCAACTGTGCAGCCGCCTGCAGGAAGCCATCGTCGAACAGTTGCAGGCCGGCCAGTCCAGCGATACCAGCCCCACCCGCGTGACCTTCTGACGATTACGAGACCTTGCGCCGATGAACCATGCCTTGACCCAGCTTCAGCCCTACCCCTTCGAAAAGCTCCGCGCCCTGCTCGGCAGCGTGAAGCCTGCCGCGGACAAACGCGCCATTGCCCTGTCGATCGGTGAGCCGAAGCACGAATCCCCGGCGTTCGTCGCCAAGGCCCTGGCCGACAACCTCGACAAATTGGCGGTCTACCCCAGCACACTCGGCCTGCCGGCCCTGCGCCAGGCCATCGGTCAGTGGTGCGAGCGCCGCTTCGGCGTACCCGCCGGCTGGCTCGATGCCGACCAGCACATCCTGCCGGTCAACGGCACCCGCGAAGCGCTGTTCGCCTTCACTCAAACAGTGGTCAACCGCGCCGATGACGGCCTGGTCGTCAGCCCCAACCCGTTCTACCAGATCTACGAGGGCGCGGCGCTGCTGGCCGGCGCCACCCCGCACTACCTGCCATGCCTGGAAAGCAACGGTTTCAATCCGGACTTCGACGCGGTACCTGCCGAGGTCTGGAAGCGTTGCCAGATCCTGTTCCTGTGCTCCCCAGGCAACCCCACTGGCGCGCTGGTGCCGATGGACACCCTGAAAAAACTGATCGCCCTGGCCGACGAGCACGATTTCGTGATCGCCGCCGACGAGTGCTACAGCGAGCTGTACTTCGACGAAGACGCCCCGCCGCCTGGCCTGCTGAGTGCCTGCGCCGAACTCGGCCGCAGCGATTTTGCGCGCTGCGTGGTGTTCCACAGCCTGTCCAAGCGCTCCAACCTGCCGGGCCTGCGTTCGGGCTTCGTCGCGGGTGACGCCAAGATCATCAAGCCATTCCTGCTGTACCGCACCTACCACGGTTGCGCCATGCCGGTGCAGACGCAACTGGCCAGCGTGGCCGCCTGGCAGGACGAGGCCCATGTGCGGGCGAACCGCGATCAGTACCGCGCCAAATATGACGCCGTGCTCGAGATCCTGCAGCCAGTGATGGATGTACAGCGCCCGGATGGCAGCTTCTACCTGTGGGCCAAAGTACCGGGTAGCGACGCCGACTTTACCCGCGACCTGTTCGAAGCCGAGCACGTGACCGTGGTGCCTGGCTCGTACCTGTCGCGTGAAGTGGATGGCGTCAATCCCGGGGCAGGACGCGTACGCATGGCGCTGGTTGCGCCGCTGGCCGAGTGTATCGAGGCGGCCGAAAGGATTCGCGGGTTCCTGCAACGTCGTTGATCGGATCGTTCGCGGGTAAACCGGCGAACGCTCCAGGGCGGCGCTACCTGACCTGCCCCAGGTTCGCCTCGCTCATGTCCAACTCCCCCAGCACCTGGCGCACGACTTCATCCCCCACCAGGTGCTGGCGGTGCAGGCTGTAAAGCTCCAGCCGCTGCGCGCGCAATGCGCGCAGGCGCAGCCGACGCTCCAGAAGATCCATCTGTTCGGCAAGTGCACGTGCTTCGGCGCTGTCGTTGTAGCTGTCCAGCTCGTCCCGGTACTCTGCCATCAGGCGCGCCTTCAGCTCGGTCGCCAGCGTCGCCTGGGCGGCATCCTGCGGAGCATTAGCATCGACGACCTCCTCGGCCTCCAAGGCATGAATGGCGGCTTCTGCAGTGCGCCTCCAGGCTTCCTGCACCTCCTGGTGCAGGCGCTCGTCCGGGCTCTTGGTCACCCCGCGCAACAGGATCGGCAGGGCGATGCAGGCACTGATCAGCGACAGCAGGATCACCCCGGCGGCAATGAAGATCAGCAGATCACGCTCCGGGAACGCCTGGCCGGCCCCGATCAGCAAGGGCACCGACATCACACCCGCCAAGGTCACAGCCCCCCGCACACCGCCAAGGGTCAACAACCAGCACGAACGTGCGCTGGGCATCAGCACCAACGCCGACTTACCGCGCCAGCGGCGCACCACGCCGATAGCGCGCCACACGCTCTGTACCCAGACGAACCGCAGCAGCACCAACGCCACGAAGATCGCCACCACATCGAGGCAACGCCAGGCCAGGGTCGGCCACAACGACGTTTCGTGGCTGACAACTGCCTTGATGATGTCGGGTAATTGCAAGCCCAGCAGCAGGAAGATCAGACCATTGAAGGCGAACTCTAGCAGCGACCAGACGCTGCGGTTGAGCAGGCGCGTGCTGGTCTGGCGCGGCAACAGGTCGAGCCAGCTCTGCATCATCCCTGCCGCCACCGCAGAGAGAATGCCCGAGACACCGAGTCGTTCGGCCAGTACGTAGGCGGCAAACGGCAACAGCAGCATGAACACCACATGCGTCGCCGGATCGTCCCAGCCCCGGGCGATCATCCAGGCACGCAGGCGCCCCACCAGCCAGCTGAGGCCCACGCCAACCGCAAGCCCGCCGATGGCTACCAGCACGAACGTCAGGCTGGCATCGGTCAACGAAAATACCCCGGTAATGGCAGCTGCCAACGCGAACTTGAACGTCACCAGGCCCGAAGCATCGTTCATCAGTGCTTCGCCCTGGAGCATATGCATCAAGGGGGTTGGCAGGCGATCCTGGGTAATCGCCGAAACCGCCACCGCATCAGTGGGCGAGAGCACCGCGGCCAGGGCGAACGCTACCGGCAGTGGAATGCTTGGCAGGATCCAGTGAATGAAGTACCCCGCTCCCACCACGGTGAACAGCACCAACCCCACGGCCAAGGCCACCACCGGGCCACGAATGCGCCAGAGCTCACGCTTGGGGATGCGCCAGCCATCGGCGAACAGCAGCGGCGGCAGGAACAGAAACAGGAACAGCTCGGGATCGAGGGCCACATGCAGCCCAAGCGTGGGCCAGGCCAGCAGCGCGCCGGCCGCGATCTGCACCAGCGGCAAGGGCAGCGGCACCATGCGTCCGACCAGCTTGGAAAGGCTCACCAGCATCAGCAGGATAAGAACGGTATAGGCTGACTGCATTGGCAAGACTTCCTGTATGAAAGCAGACACGAAAAAAAGGGCCAGACTTCGCCCTTGAAACAATATGTTAGCGGCGGGCGGTGATGATGCACCGCTGAACCATGGTCGAACGCCACCCGGGAATATGTAACACAATGCTACCTGAGAGGTCGTGACACAGATCGATCGCCTAGCCGGACAGCAAGCCGTGGCGCCAGGCCCATCGATACCGCATAATCGCCCCACCCATTCTTCAAGGAGTATCGGGGACGCCAGGTCCGGCCCGGCAGCCCCAGGCATTCAATGGCTTACACTCTCTACGGCATCAAAGCCTGCGACACCATGAAAAAGGCCCGCACCTGGCTTGAAGAACAGGCCATCGGTTACGCGTTCCACGACTACAAGACCCAAGGCATCGACCGTGACAGCCTCGAGCGCTGGTGCGACGAGCACGGCTGGGAAGTCGTGCTGAACCGCGCCGGCACCACCTTCCGCAAGCTCGACGAGGCCAGCAAGGCCGACCTGAACCAGGCAAAGGCCATCGAGCTGATGCTGGCTCAACCGTCGATGATCAAGCGCCCGGTGCTCGATCTGGGTGACCGCACCCTGGTGGGCTTCAAGCCCGACCTGTACGCCGCGGCACTGGCCTGATTCCGCTCCACACCCTATTTCGCACGAGGTAATTGCATGTCCACCACTCTGTTCAGCCTGGCCTTCGGTGTCGGCACCCAGAACCGCCAGGGCACCTGGCTGGAAGTCTTCTACGCTCAGCCCTTGCTCAACCCGTCCACCGAGCTGGTCGCGGCCGTCGCTCCGATCCTCGGTTACGAAGGCGGCAACCAAGCGATCGCCTTCAGCCCGGCCCAGGCCGCCCAGCTCGCCGACGCGGTCAAGGGCGTGGACGCCACCCAGCACGCATTGCTGACCCGCCTGGCCGAAAGCCACAAGCCGCTGGTCGCCACCCTGCTCGCCGAAGACGGCGCGCTGACCTCGACCCCCGAGGCCTACCTCAAGCTGCACCTGTTGTCGCACCGCCTGGTCAAGCCGCACGGCGTTTCCCTGGCCGGCATCTTCCCGCTGCTGCCGAACGTGGCCTGGACCAACCAGGGTGCCATCGACCTGGCCGAACTGGCCGAGCAGCAACTGGAAGCACGCCTGAAGGGCGAGCTGCTGGAAGTGTTCTCGGTGGACAAGTTCCCGAAGATGACCGACTACGTGGTCCCGAGCGGCGTGCGTATCGCCGACACCGCCCGCGTGCGCCTGGGCGCCTATATCGGCGAAGGCACCACCATCATGCACGAAGGCTTCGTCAACTTTAACGCTGGCACCGAAGGCCCGGGCATGATCGAAGGCCGTGTCTCGGCAGGCGTGTTCGTCGGCAAGGGCTCGGACCTGGGCGGTGGTTGCTCGACCATGGGCACCCTGTCCGGTGGCGGCAACATCGTCATCAAGGTTGGCGAAGGCTGCCTGATCGGAGCCAACGCTGGTATCGGTATCCCGCTGGGCGACCGCAACACTGTCGAAGCCGGCCTTTACATCACCGCTGGCACCAAGGTGAACCTGCTCGACGAGCACAATGAGCTGGTCAAGGTGGTCAAGGCCCGTGACCTGGCCGGCCAGACCGACCTGCTGTTCCGTCGCAACTCGCTCAACGGCGCAGTCGAGTGCAAGACCCACAAGTCGGCCATCGAGCTGAACGAGGCGCTGCACGCACACAACTGAGAACCTTGCAGGCCTCTGTAGAAGCGGGCTTGCCCGCGATCAGCGGACTCTCGGCGTCTGAGATGTTAAGATCGGGTCTGGCACCACGCCAGACCCGATTTTCATTCCAGGCCCCGCGATCATGTTCCAGCCCTCCCCCTGGCGTGCCGACTTTCCCGCCATCACCGCCCTGCAACGGCAGCACCAGACCTACCTGGACAGCGCCGCCACAACGCAGAAACCCCAAGCCCTGCTTGACGCCCTGAGCCACTACTACAGCCATGGCGCAGCCAATGTGCACCGCGCCCAGCACCTGCCTGGCGCGCTGGCGACCCAGGCATTCGAGACCAGCCGCGACAAGGTTGCTGCCTGGCTCAACGCCGCTGACTCCCGGCAGATCATCTTCACCCACGGCGCCACCTCGGCGCTCAACCTGCTGGCATACGGGCTGGAGCATGGCTTCGAAGCCGGCGACGAAATCGCCGTCAGCGCGCTGGAGCACCACGCCAACCTGCTGCCCTGGCAACAATTGGCGCGGCGCCGCAATCTGCGCCTGGTAGTGCTGCCGCTGGACGAACATGGCCGGATCGACCTCGACCAGGCGCTGCAACTGATCGGGCCGCGCACACGCCTGGTGGCGCTGAGCCAACTGTCCAACGTGCTCGGCACCTGGCAGCCATTGCCTGCGCTGCTCGCTCATGCCCGCGCCCAAGGCGCTCTGAGCGTGGTCGATGGCGCCCAGGGCGTGGTTCATGGCCGCCACGACGTGCAGCAACTGGGCTGCGATTTCTACGTATTTTCCAGCCACAAGCTATATGGCCCGGATGGGGTTGGCGCGCTCTATGGCCGCACAGAGGCCCTGGCACGGCTGCGCCACTGGCAGTTCGGCGGCGAGATGGTGCAACTGGCCGACTACCACGAGGCAAGCTTTCGTCCCGCGCCACTGGGCTTCGAGGCGGGCACGCCGCCGATCGCCAGTGTCATCGGCCTGGGCGCGACCCTCGATTACCTCGCGAGCCTCGATCCTGCGGCCGTGGCAGCCCACGAAGCCAGCCTGCACCAGCACCTGGTGCGCGGCCTGGCCGACCGCGAAGGCGTGCGCATGCTCGGCACCCCACAGAGCGCACTGGCCAGTTTCGTCATCGATGGCGTGCACAACGCCGATATCGCCCACCTGCTGACCGAACAAGGGATCGCAGTGCGCGCCGGCCACCATTGCGCGATGCCATTGCTCAAGGGACTGGGGCTGGAAGGCGCGATCCGCGTTTCGCTGGGGCTGTACAACGACAGCGACGACCTGCAGCGCTTCTTCGACGCGCTCGACCAGGGCCTGGAGCTGCTGCGGTGAGCCTGCCTGCCGACGCCCAGCAGGCACTGGACACCTTCACCCAGGCAAAAGGCTGGGAACAGCGCGCACGCCTGTTGATGCAGATAGGCGATCGCCTGGAGCCACTGGACGAGGCTGACAAGACCGACGCCAACCGCGTGCATGGCTGCGAAAGCCTGGTCTGGTTGGTGGCTGGCCAGGTCGACGGACAGTGGCGCTTCAAGGCAACCAGCGATGCCCGGCTGCTGCGCGGTCTACTGGCGCTGCTGCTGGTGCGGGTACAGGGGCTGGAC
This sequence comes from Pseudomonas sp. NBRC 111143, assembly GCF_001320965.1. NCBI lineage: Bacteria > Pseudomonadati > Pseudomonadota > Gammaproteobacteria > Pseudomonadales > Pseudomonadaceae > Pseudomonas > Pseudomonas sp. NBRC 111143. The sequence continues at coordinate 220,064 of NZ_BCBT01000002.1, forward strand.
AGCGACGCGTTGGCCGGGTTGGACCTGCGTGAGTGGTTCACACAACTGGGGCTGGAGCGGCAGCTTTCGCCTTCACGCAGCAATGGGCTGCATGCGGTGTTGTTGCGGATGACGGAGTTGGTGACCAACCCTTGAGTCGGCAGCACGTGATTCGCGGATAAATCCAGCCCC